>CANHQC010000077.1 GCA_947462695.1 Flavobacteriales bacterium
GTTACCAGTTACCAGTTACTAATTGTGGAGTTTTCGTTTTGATGTTTTGATTTCTTAGAATGGTTCTAAAAGTATGATCGAATTCAACAGTGAAGACAAAAGACTTTCAAAAAATTACAGTTACAAATTTACCAGTTACAAATTGTGGAGTTTTCGTTTTGAGCTTTTTATTTCTTCGATGTTTTGACATACACAAACCTAATTGATGTTAACTTAGTTTTGTGTCCAAGATTTAATTGAGCTATTAGGCTATTAGGAGTTACAAATTGTGGAGTTTTCGTTTTGAGCTTTTTATTTCTTCGATGTTTTGACATACGCAAACCTAATTGATGTTAACTTAGTTTTATGTCCAAGATTTAATTGAGCTAATAGGTTAGTAACTAGTAATTAGTAACTCGTAACTAATAGAAAAAAGCCATCAAATTGCGCTTTCAGCCGGCTTATCAAGAATGTCCCATGTATGGTCCGCCAGCAAATTCACAGTGGCTATCCATGTAAATGCCGCTCCCGATCGTCCCCATTGGTTTGGGCCGATGAGTGACAATAAATAGTTGCCGTTTTCTTTCTGATACAAATGATAAGTATGGTTGATCAACGGCTCAAAGCGCATCTCGGCGGTGTAAATAAACTCGGAGATATTTTTTCGGTCTTGTAACTTCTTTGCTTGATCGGCCAACAATTGCATTTGCTCGTAAATCTGACTCAACTGCATGTCGGTCTGGTGTTCCATCGCAGAAAGTGCGCGGCCTTTAATCTTGCCTTGATCTTCAGGTTTAATGAGCGCACTACCCGCATGATGCGCATATTCCAAGGAATGAGGATTCTCTGTAATCTTGTCCTTGTCAATCGGATTGATAAACTCTTTGTTGCTCATATCTTGATAACCAACCAATCCTAAATAAAGTTCAACCAAGTGCTTATTTTAGCAAAATTCGTTCGTTGATAAAGCGGACAATTTTCTCCGTAATTCCTTTCAAATCTTCCAAATGTGGGTGATGTCCCAATCCAGGAATCATTTCGCATGTACAAGAATTTTTGATAGAGGATTGAATGATGTCCAATTGTCGTTGTGTTCCGTACTGGTCAAGCTGCCCTTGAAGAATAAGCGTAGGGGCAAGAATTTCTTGAATGTCACCAGAAATATTCCAATTTCGAAAAGCCGTTGATTGCCATGTTTCTGACCATGCCTTAAACAAGTAATCTGTTTTCTCACCGTGATAATTCTTTAGTTTGTCGAGCTTACCTTCATTATAGGCAGAAACAGCAGGGCCAATCCCCGCAATGGTTTCGGGCTCATTGATGACATGTGCGGCCATGGTTATGAGTCCAGCTATCCGTTTCGGAAAAGCATTGGCATAGAGCAGGGCAATGGAACCGCCGTCGGAATGACCAACGAGTATTATTTTCTTCTCTGGGGGGAGAAGAGCTTCGATGAATTGTGGGAGTTCACTTAGCGCATACTGGTGCAAATAGCGCTCGTCGCGTATTACTGAAAGTGGAGAAGATTCACCATGCCCTTGTCGTTCGTAGACAATCCCATTCAATCCAACCGATTTGCATAGCGTTGTCGGAAAATTTCGCCATTGTGGAATCGAACCCAAGGCCTCGTGAAGAAAAACAACGACGAGATCATCCCTATCCGTTGTTGGTACAGGGATCGGTTCAAAGTTCAAGTGAATGGTGTCGAGTCGGAGAATGGGCATAAAAAAAAAGGGATTCATTTGAACCCCTTCGTATATCTGTTTGAATCGTATTAGTTTTTTACACGTTCAACGTAAACTCCGGTGCGCGTGTCGATTTTGATCACTTCACCGTTGTCGATGAACAAAGGAACTTTTACCTCAGCGCCTGTAGCGATGGTAGCTGGTTTCATGGAGTTTGTTGCTGTATCTCCTTTAACACCCGGCTCTGTATAGGTCACCTCAGAAATAATGTACATCGGCAAATCAACAACGAGTGGCGTTTCTTCTTCAGCATGGAATAAGATGTTACAGATCATTCCTTCTTGCAAGAATTTGGGTTTTTCAACCATTTTCCCTGGGATATTTACTTGCTCAAATGATTCATTGTTCATGAAAACATAGTCATCACTTTCTTGATACAAGTACTGGTATTCACGGTTTTCAATGCGCACCGTTTCAATCTTGTGTCCCGCAGAGAAGGTATGGTCGAGTACTTTTCCTGATTCAATCTGACGCATTTTTGTGCGCACAAAAGCAGGACCTTTACCCGGTTTCACGTGTTGGAATTCAATAATTTGAAATAATTTTTCGTTGTGCTTGATGCACAATCCGTTTTTGATATCTGCTGTTGTTGCCATGCTTAAATTTTTCGACGTCGCAAAGATAGGATAATCGGTAAAAAATCAAATCTCTTTTTCTTGTCAAGTTGCTGGAATGATAAAAATGAGAAGAAAGAAATGGTCAAGTAAGTAGATTTAGTATTTTCGTTCTCAAATACATAACATGGAAGAATACTGGGAAAATCTATCGTTTGCTGGAAAAGCTAAATTTATAATTAGTGTAGTCATTGGTACATTGACGATTGTTTTGGCAACATTGAATTGGACTGAGATTCAAGTGCACCTGATTTTTTGGAAACCAACGATTCCACTGAGTTTGATTATTCTAGGGTCAATTGTGGGCGGATACGCCATTTCATATGTGTTTGCATACCGCAAATTCAAGTCGAAAGACAATGAACTCGATCAATTGAAGTCGCAAACATCTAGAGTTCAAGAGTTGGAATCCCAAGTGAAATCATTGCAGCAACAAGTGGAACAACTGAAAATTGTTTCTGAGAACGACGTTGAACCATCCTAATGGGATTTTTCGGTACTTTATAAAAAGAAGAAAAAGAAAAAGAGGGCTGCGTCTTCACCGCGGACGGATTCGTAATAGCCAATCGTTGAGCGTGAGCCGTTCATGGCACGACCATCTTCGATGTAGCCAATCGTTGAGCGCGAACCATTCATCACTCGGCCATTTTCAATGTATCCAATGGTCGAACGTGAACCATTCATCACACGACCATTCTCAATGTATCCAATTGTCGAACGTGAACCATTCATGATTCGGCCGTTTTCAATGTAACCAATGGTTGATCTCGAACCGTTCATGACGCGACCATTTTCGATGTAACCAACAGTACTGCGTGACCCGTCCATCATGCGTTGTGCATTTAACTGAATAGTAACACCAAGTACAAATAGAATTAGGGCAATTGATTTTTTCATTTTAGTGAATTAAAGAGTTGAAAGAGTGAGGTTAATAAAAATAGGAAGAAAGTCCTCAGTTGAATAGTTCGATTTTGCTTTTGTGTACAAATAAAAAATCACCTTCTTCCTGTTGTGTGCCATTTTCTTGAACAATTTTTCCGTTGACAATCCCATATTGAACAAAGTCCAATTCGGAAAACAACTGGCACATTTCGTCTACATTTTTTGGTGCAATCTCAATTTGGACAATGGGTTTGAATCGGTCGAGTAACGGAGATATTTCTTTGAACACATTCAATTCATACCCTTCGATGTCACATTTGATGTAATCAATTCGCGCTAAGTCCCCTAATAATTCAGACCCTTTTACAATCTTCACTTCCTTTGTATCGTGTTGTTTTTGCTCGTCCTCACTTTCGGCAATATGTGGCAATCCCGTGCGGATCATCCCGTTTGATTTAGGAAGAACCATGGTTATCTTACCTTCTTCTGTACCTAATGCCACATTGTATCGAACGGAATTGGAATAGCGCTTCATGAAAGCATCCAACACCTCGAAAAATTGAGGTACTGGTTCAATGGAAACCACTTTCCCTTTGTTCGCCAAGCGGGCAAAATTCTTTGAAAAATATCCGAGATTGGCGCCAATATCAATAACGGTATAATCGGGTTTAATGAGCTTTTTGACCGCATAGTGAAATTTGAACCTTTTGTCATTTTTCAAAAGTCCCAGGTCGTACAAGAGGTAAAATGACCGATGCAGAATACGTAAGTATTGTCGTTCAGAAAGCAGTGTGTACAGTATCTTTTTAATCCATTGCATAGGATGCGAAGATAGGGAATAATTGAAAGTTACACCGTGCAAGCGAGATGAGAAGATTAAACTTTAGGTCGAGTAGGTATTAGAGGATAGACTTTTCGTACTTTTACATCACGAGTACAACCTCAAAGAAGGTGCAGTGACTCGATCCACCAAAAGTGGAGCCCATGCAGTATCATCTTGAAGCTTACAATTTTTGACCTTCAGGAGAGTCTCAGGCAAGCAATGGCGGGCTGCAACTCGAGCAATCGAGTAGAGAAGAAATTCGAACAGCAGATTACAACGATTGTCGGCAATCCTAATCGTGTTTTCTGAAGCTTCGGAAAACAAGGCTGCATGGGTTTTTTTCTTTTAAAATTTTGGAATTCCTTCCACTTCACTTTTTTCTTTTAATTCAAAATGAAGCATGAACTCATGGCTTCCAAATTGATAGTGAAACAAACCATTTATAGGGAATTCATAGGAATAACCAATGAGCAATTGTTGTTTAATTTGAACCAAACCATTTATTCCGAGACCCTCGTGGAATCTATAGTTGAGACCACCAAAAAGTTTATCACGGTAAATACATGTAGCATTAAGGTCTATGGTCAGGGGTACATGCGGGACATATTTTAAAAGGGAAGCGACCTTCAATTTAAGCGGTGCATTTAATGTGAAGTCATAACTGCCTGATAGATAATAATGTGGTTTGCTGAATGCCAATAGGAGTTGACTTGAACTTGCTTTATTCGGCAAAATGTGTGGGACAGAAAACCCAATAAAATGTTTCTTTCCTGAATAACTTATTCCGAAGCCCGGGGTTAATTGTGTGAGCGCTTGTTGGGTAATAAATGGATCGTCAGGGTCATTAACCATGGCATCGCTAAAGTCACAGCTGTATTGATTCAAACCGAGAGATAGGCCTAGACGCAAATGATCTCGGTTGGCGTTCAGCGAAAGTGCACTGGCAAAAATCAAGTCAATTTCTGTTTTTTTTCGTTTGCCAATTTGGTCGTGCTTAAAATTTGCCCCAATCCCTGTCTGATTCTTTGATAAAGCCGAATGAATGCTGAAGAGCTGAGTTCTTGGTGCTCCAGCATATTGAATCCATTGAAAGCGACCTAGGGCACTAGCACTCAGTTTTCCTTGACTACCAGCGAAGGCGGGATTGTACGCAAGTGGGTTGTATTGGTAAAAGGAGATCTGCTCCTCCTGTTGCCCAAAGACTGGATTCAGCAGAAGAAAGACCATAGCGAAGCAGATTGTTTTTTGCATGATTTTCAGGTTAATAGTGAACTTCTATACTGCCTTTGTAGGTTTCGGAAGTGCTTTCGCCGCTGCTCAAAACATAGAAGTAGGTGCCGCATGGGACGCGTTCATTTTTTCCGTCAAGGGAAATTCCATGATTGGAACGACAGTCCCAGTTGTTTTGAAAATTCTTTTGCGTGAAAATCAAATTTCCCCAACGGTTGAAAATCTGAATGGAGTGAATTTCATTTGGATCAAGTCCAGAGATGTGCCACGTGTCGTTTAGCCCATCAAGATTTGGCGTTATAAGTTCGGGAATAAATAAGCAATCCAAAGCATTTTCAATGAGGATGTAAGTAGAGTCTCGATTCATACAATCATTGGTATCTGTCACGATGAGATAGTACCATCCCTGATCTTCAAGAGTAACATCACTCACACTGATGTAATGTGCATTGGAGGTATGTCCATTTGGTCCATCCCACGAGCAATTATTGTTGCCGTTTGCATAAAGTGTTACTTGATCATCTAGACATAATATGCTATCAGTCAATTGAATTGATGATTCTGGGAGTGGTGTTACTTCAAGTGAAATACTGTCCTGTGATAAACAACCGTTGGTGTTTATTCCCTCAAGATAATATGTCCCACTATCCGTCAGATGAAGTTGAGGAATGCTTAAAATAGGAGAATCAATGTCATTCCCATTGGGCAAAAGCCACAAGTAGGTGGCTGCTCCTAAAGCGGTAATGGTGACGGATGAATTTTCACAGTGCTTGATTGCATTATCGCTGATCTCGAGTTCAATTTCTGGTAATGCGTTAACCTGGATATAGATGGAATCATGATTGGTGCATCCATCAGTTTCACCTGCTACAGCATAGTAGCCGTTTTCTGTTGGCATGAGCAAACAAGAGGATTGGGTGGAACCATTGAACCATTGAAGGGATGTTGCACCGATCGCCGAGAGTAGGATTGAATCGCCTTGACAGATTTGAAGGGTGTCACCATTAAGAATGTCAATGTGAGGCAATGGCTTGACTGTAACAGAAGTTTCTAAAATCTGTTTGAAGTCGCAAAGTCCAGTAACTTCGCAGGTGTAAGTTTGTGAGCTTTCGGGTTGAATGGAAATGCTCTGACTTGTTTCCCCCGTTTGCCAGAGATAGGAATTTGCATCAGGCGGTGCGGATAAGAGTAGGGTGTCGCCCATGCAGATTGGTGGTGAATCGACAATTTCAGGGAAAAGAACACCAGATTCTGCCGTAATCGTGTAGCCACAAATATCTCCCGCAAAACCATCGACCATGAGGTAATAGTCAGCACCTACGCTTAGATTGCTTGCGGTTAACGCAAAACCAGAACTGTTTTCTTTGAAGTCTGAAACGGGAATAAAGTTGGTGCAATTTGTTCCTGAAAAGATTTGCATTTGCAATCCTCCGGAGGGGTAGTTGCCAATCCAGCACTCGTAAACGATCACATTCAAAACTGCTGTTGTTGCTGCTGCTGTGAAACGAATCCAAGAATTGTTGTTGATGGTAACATTGAACCCCGAGGCACCTGCGCCCCATGGTCCTGCTTGACCGAATACCCCGCCGGTATTTACTCCATCTGGCATATTTGTTCCGTTGCTGTCTTCATTGTTTCCTTGCATGTTACTTGGTCGATCGGGAGTGTAGGCGGCACTTGTTGTTGCGCTGTAGCCGTTGATATCGCAGATATATAGGGCATTGGCACATTCGTCATTGGTTGTTGTGGTAACACATAATCCGAAAGTTCCAGCCAAACTTCCGTATCCCCAAACTCTCAAAAAAAGTGTATCTCCGGGAACGAGATTGGTAAGTGAAAGTTGAGGGAGAAGGTCATTTGACATTCCAGGATAAGCGCTGTGATCGTCGCTACAACCGATTTGGATCAAACCATTGCAGGACCCTGAATACATCGCCATAACCCCATCGGTAATTGCACCCGTCCCGATGTTCGGTTTAGCCGTTATGTGGAGGTTCCCCGTTTGAGGAACACCGATTTTAAACCACACATCCTTGCTGTTTGCGGAAAAGCCACCTTGTTGCGGAAACGATCCTTCTGCACACATAGTTGGGGTAGGCGCATTGATCGTTGCGCTTGCACCTATGCTTGAAAATACACCATAAGTGCAGGTTGTGGTTACATTGGGAAGAACCAAGGCGCTGCATGGATCATCATTTAATGGAACCGTTGCTGTTTCTCCGAACAAACAAATTGAAAAGCTTCCTGCATGTTGAGGCAAGTAATCGTAGACACGGAGGTAATACATTTGGCCAATAGTTAATCCGGTTAAATTCACCTCTTCATTTTGACCAATCCCCAAAGCATCTTTACAAATAATTGGCATTAAAGCACCGCAAGTTCCGCTGTATATTTGAACAACAGCATCGAATTGTGGTGAACTTTGAACCGTTGCATGTATGAGTGGACTGCTGGCCACAAATCGATACCACACATCGTCGTCCGCATTGCCAGAGCAACCCACAAGTGATTGAGTGGCACCAATGGTTGATCCTGATGAAAAAATGCATGTTGAATTAATAGTGAGAAGGGTAGCGTTTGCACAATTGTCAGATTGACCGAAAGATGCTCGTACTGTGAATAAAAACAAAGTTAGGATGAATTGCTTTTTCATGGTTCCTCGGTTTTTGATTGTACCACACAGTTCAAGGGCAAAAGTCCAAATGCGAGCAAGACTCTTTTTACCACAAGAGGACTAAAAGTTGGCGGTGAATCCGTTTGAGTAGGACCTTCCACCTCAAAATACACCTCGCCAAGTTCTTGGTCCGACTTAAGTTGAATACGGTGAGCGACAATTGGCAATTGTTCCAAGGAATCGTTCAATCGGGACAATTCATTGACCGATAGGTTTCCTGCGAAGGAATACCTGAATCCTTGAGCATAAAGAAAGGAAATTGCGCAGCTGCAAAGCAGTGTGAGGAGTGGTTTCAGCATGAAGAATGTGTTTAATCAGTAGTTGAAGATAAAGCTATTTCATTCTACCTAAAGCACAAAATCACATGCTAAAAATGACAAAAAACACTCACTTAAATTGATTAATGAACAATGTTTAAACTATCCAAC
>CANHQC010000078.1 GCA_947462695.1 Flavobacteriales bacterium
AGCGTGCATTTTATCATCAACCATGTGAGATAGTTTCAACATGTAGATTACTCCCACCGTCGCAGGCTGATGGAAACGTTCTCCGGTCCCTCCATCATAAAGGTACGTTTTACCCGATTTTGGAACACCTGCCTTTTCAGTCCACTCATCAATTTGTGATGGGTGAGCACCATCAAAGATTGGCGTTGCAAATTTTACTCCTAACTTTTCTCCAGCCCAACCTAGAACTGTTTCATAAATCTGTCCTAAGTTCATCCGCGAAGGAACACCAAGTGGGTTTAACACGATATCTACAGGAGTACCATCTTCAAGGAACGGCATATCCTCTTGTCGGACGATATTCGCTACAATTCCTTTGTTTCCGTGGCGACCTGCCATTTTATCACCCACTTTGAGTTTTCGTTTTTTGGCCACATAAACTTTAGCCATTTTTACGATACCTGCTGGAAGCTCGTCTCCAACTGAAATGTGAAACTTCTTACGTTTGTATGTCCCAAGTAAATCGTTCGACTTAATATTAAAGTTGTGAATTACTCGACCAACAAGTCCGTTGATATGTGCGTCAGCAGTCCAATTTGTTGGGTTAACGATAGAATAATCAATAGCAACTAAATTCTTTTGGTTGAATTTAGTTCCTTTTTTAATTATTTCTTCTTTAAAATTATTGAATACTCCAGCTGACTTATGCTCACCTAGAATGGTTAATAATTTCTCAGAAAGCTTTTCCTTCAATTGAACGAATTCCTTATCGAAATCAGCATCAAGACTTTCTAGAATTGGTTTGTCTTGAGCTTTTGACTTTCGATCTTTAATTGCTCGAGAGAAAAGTTTCTTTTCAATTACGACTCCTCGAAGTGAAGGTCCAGCTTTTAAAGATGCATCTTTCACATCACCGGCTTTATCACCAAAGATCGCACGAAGTAATTTCTCTTCAGGTGATGGATCAGTTTCACCTTTCGGTGTGATTTTACCGATTAGTATATCACCTTCTTTTATTTCTGCTCCGATACGAATTAATCCGTTTTCATCAAGGTCTTTTGTTGCCTCTTCAGAAACGTTCGGAATATCAGAAGTTAACTCTTCCATTCCACGCTTCGTATCACGTACTTCTAATGTATATTCATCGATATGAATAGACGTAAAGATATCATCGCGAACAACTTTCTCAGAAATCACAATTGCATCCTCGAAGTTGTACCCTTTCCATGGCATGAATGCTACTTTTAGGTTTTGCCCAAGAGCTAACTCACCTTGCTGCGTAGCGTATCCTTCACAAAGTACTTGACCTGCAAGAACTCGATCACCTTTCTTAACAATTGGTTTCAAATTGATACATGTACTCTGATTCGTTTTCATGAATTTCGTTAATGGATAACGTGTAACTTCTGAATCAAAACTCACTAGTTTATCTTCAGAATTCCAATCGTATCGTATAACGATCTCATTAGCATCAACGTATTCAACTACACCTGATCCTTCTGCGTTAATTAACACACGTGAATCTCTTGCGACAAGTCGTTCTATACCAGTTCCAACAATAGGAGCTGCAGGTCGAAGCAATGGAACTGCTTGACGTTGCATGTTTGATCCCATCAAGGCACGGTTCGCATCATCATGTTCCAAGAAAGGAATTGAAGAAGCAGCAATCGAAGCAATCTGGTTTGCTCCTACATCCATTAAATTCAAACTATTTGGATTAACAACAGGGAAATCACCTTCAAAACGAGCCTTTACGAACTCAGTTAAGAACTTTCCGTTATTGTCAACAATAGCATTCGCTTGCGCGATCATTTTGGCATCTTCTTCTTCTGCAGTAAGATAGATTGGTTCTTTTTCCAATACCACTTTACCACCATTCACCTCACGGTAAGGTGTTTCGATAAATCCAAGTTTATTTACTTTCGCAAATACGCAAAGTGAAGAAATCAAACCAATATTTGGTCCTTCAGGTGTTTCAATTGTACACAAACGACCGTAGTGCGTGTAGTGAACATCTCGAACTTCGAAACCAGCACGTTCACGAGAAAGACCACCTGGCCCTAGGGCAGATAATCTTCGTTTGTGCGTCACCTCCGATAGTGGATTTGTTTGATCCATAAACTGAGACAACTGATTGGTACCGAAGAATGAATTTATTACCGATGATAACGTTTTTGCGTTTATCAAATCTATTGGTGTAAATACTTCATTATCACGAACGTTCATTCGCTCACGAATCGTTCTTGCCATTCGCGCAAGACCTACACCGAACTGAGAGTATAATTGTTCACCAACTGTTCGAACACGGCGATTAGACAAGTGGTCAATATCATCAACATCAGCTTTTGAATTGATCAATTCAATCAAGTATTTAATGATTGAAATGATATCATGCTTCGTTAAAACACGTGATTCTTCAGCGCTGTCTATTTTCAATTTTTTGTTTAATCTAAAACGACCTACTTCACCTAAGTCATAACGTGTATCAGAAAAGAACAATTTTTCAAAAACTCCTTTTGCTGTTTCATAATCAGGTGGTTCAGCATTTCTCAATTGACGATAAATATGCTCTACCGCTTCTTTCTCTGAGTTTGAAGTATCTTTTTGTAAAGTGTTATAGATTATTGTAAAATCGGCACTATTCACATCTTCTTTGTGAAGAATAATATTTTTAACCCCAGAATCTACAATTAGATCGATATGCACATCTTCTAGAATTGTTTCACGATCAAGAAGAACCTCATTTCGTTCGATAGAAACTACTTCACCTGTATCCTCGTCTACAAAATCTTCAATCCAAGATTTTAGAACACGCGCTGCAAGTTTTCTACCTGTAACCTTTTTCAAGTTTGCTTTATTCGCTTTTACTTCATCAGCTAAACCGAAGATTTCAAGGATATCCTTATCGCTTTCATAACCAATCGCTCTAAACAGAGTAGTAACTGGCAACTTCTTTTTACGGTCTATGTACGCATACATAACGCTGTTGATATCCGTCGCGAATTCGATCCAAGATCCCTTGAACGGAATAACTCTGGCTGAATATAATTTAGTTCCATTTGCGTGACGGCTTTGCCCGAAGAAAACTCCAGGAGAACGATGTAATTGAGAGACAATTACACGTTCTGCTCCATTCACAACAAAAGACCCTTTTGGTGTCATGTAAGGAATTGTACCTAAGTAAACGTCTTGAACTATTGTTTCGAAGTCTTCGTGTTCAGGATCGGTACAATACAGCTTGAGTTTCGCCTTAAGCGGAACACTGTAAGTAAGTCCACGCTCAATACACTCATCAATGGTGTATCTCGGTGGATCAATAAAATAGTCCAAAAACTCGAGTACGAACTGATTTCTCGTATCTGTTATTGGGAAATTTTCTGCAAAAACCTTGTATAGGCCTTCACTTTCTCGATTCTCAGGAGTTGTTTCCAACTGGAAAAACTCTTGAAACGATTTTAATTGTATATCCAAAAAGTCTGGATAATCGAATTGCGCTTTGCTTGATGCAAAATTAATTCTGGACGATGTATTGCTTGATGTTGCCAAGGCCAATCAATTTTAAAGTTTAAAATGGACTTCTAAACGAGCGTTAAACGCTAAAAACAGGACAAGGCATCCCGAAATTCGGGACGCCTTTCCTGATTATGAAGGTGATAATTACTTAATTTCAACTTCTGCACCAGCCTCTTCAAGAGACTTTTTAAGTCCTTCAGCTTCGTCTTTAGAAACTGCTTCTTTCAAAGTTGCAGGAGCTCCATCAACTAAATCTTTAGACTCTTTCAAACCGTTTCCAGTTAATTCTTTCACAAGTTTAACAACCGCAAGTTTGTTTGGTCCACCTGCTTTCAAGATAACGTCAAATTCAGTTTTCTCTTCAGCAGCTTCACCAGCACCACCAGCAGCAGCCATCATAATAGGTGCAGCAGCAGCAGCAGGCTCGATACCATACTCATCCTTAAGGATAGTTGCTAACTCATTTACTTCTTTAACCGTTAAGTTAACTAGCGTTTCCGCAATTTGCTTTAAATCAGCCATTTTTATTTAATTTAAAAAAAGGTTTAATAAAATTGTTTAATAATTATGCTCGTTCCTCGAGCGTTTTCAGGATACCAGCAATTTTGCTTCCAGCACCTGTAAGTCCAGACACAACGTTTTTCGCAGGACTTTGAAGTAGACCAATAATATCTCCGATTAATTCTTCGCGACTCTTCAGAGATACAAGCGTATCTAACTGATTATCACCAACGAAAATTGCCTCATCGATATAAGCTCCTTTTAAGATTGGCTTATCATTCTTTTTACGGAATTCCTGAATCAATCTTGCAGGTGCGTTACCTACTTCTGAAAACATGATAGAAGTCGCTCCACTCAACGTGCTTTTTAACGCATCAAAGTCTTTTCCTTCAACACGATCCATAGCTTTTTCAAGAAGTGTGTTTTTTACAACACGCATCTTAATATTTGATTGGAAACATCTTCTACGCAGGTTATTTACTACATCAACTGTTAGTTCCGCTGTGTCTGCGAGGTAGAAGAAGCTTGCACTACTTATTTCCTGTGCAAGATCCTCAATGTACTTTGCTTTTTCTTCTCTAGTCATATACTAAATTTTTTAAGCAACTACTGACTTCGCATCCACTTGGATACCAGGACTCATAGTAGAACTTATGTAAATACTTTTGATGTACGTACCTTTCGCTGCAGAAGGCTTTAACTTGACAAGTTGTTGAATTAGTTCGTTGGCATTTTCACGAAGTTTCGTGCCATCAAAGCTCACCTTACCTACCGCAGAATGTACGATACCGTATTTGTCAACCTTGAAATCAATTTTACCCGCTTTAACTTCTTCAACAGCTCTACCAACCTCCATAGTTACAGTACCTGTTTTAGGATTCGGCATTAATCCACGTGGACCTAAAATTCGTCCAAGTGCACCTACCTTACCCATAACTGCTGGCATTGTAATTATCACATCGATATCCGTCCATCCACCTTTGATTTTATCAATGTAATCGTCTAGACCAACATGATCAGCTCCAGCTGCTTTAGCTTCGGCTTCCTTGTCTGGTGTACAAAGTACAAGAACGCGAACGTCTTTACCTGTACCGTGAGGTAAAGCCACAGTACCACGAACCATTTGATTCGCTTTACGTGGATCAACCCCTAGACGCACACTGATATCAACAGAGGCATCGAATTTAGTAGTTGAAATACCCTTAACCAAATCACATGCTTCTGTCAAGGAGTACGGTTTTGACAAGTCGAATTTCGCCAAAACTTCTTTTCGTTTTTTTGATACTCTTTTCATAACATGATTAATTTGATTTAGGTGCATCACCACCCTTTACTGTTACACCCATACTACGCGCAGTTCCCGCAATCATAGTCATTGCTGCATCAACTGTAAAACAGTTAAGATCAGGCAATTTATCCTCAGCAATTGTACGAATTTGATCCCAAGTAATGTTTCCTACTTTAGATTTGTTCGGTTCTGAAGATCCTTTTTTGATTTTGGTGTGTTCAACAATCTGAACAGCTGCCGGTGGGGTTTTTAATACAAAATCAAAGGATTTATCACCATATACGGTGATAACCACTGGTGTTACCTTTCCCGGACGATCTTGGGTTCTAGCATTAAACTGCTTACAGAACTCCATGATGTTCACTCCTTTCGCACCAAGTGCTGGTCCTACTGGAGGTGAAGGATTGGCTGCACCACCCTTGATCTGTAATTTGATCAACGCTGCTACTTCTTTAGCCATTTGTATTCAAATTATGTAGTCAAACATGAGTTAAGACGGGAAGCTTTAATCGTCGTACCCACTCCTACGGTTAATAAACAATTTAAATTTCCTTTTCGACTTGCATGTAACTCAACTCGAGAAGGTTCTTTCGTCCAAATATTTTAACCATAACTTTCAGTTTCTTTTTGTCCTCATTGATTTCATCAATCACACCACTGAAGTTATTAAATGGACCATCTATTACTTTAACAGACTCACCGACAACAAACGGAATTTTCATTTCCTCTTCTGTTTCAGCAAGTTCGTCAACTTTTCCTAATATTCTATTTACTTCTGACAACCTCATAGGAACAGGATCGCCACCTTTTTCAGTTCCTAAAAAACCGATAACGTTAGGAATACTTTTAATTACATGGGGAACCTCACCAACTAAAGCCGCTTCGATCAATACATAACCAGGCAAGTAAGCTCTTTCTTTGCTTACTTTTTTGCCATTTCGAATTTGAAAGACCTTTTCTGTAGGAATCAAAACTTGATCTACAAAATCAGTTAACTTCAATCTGGTAATTTCCAAATCCAAGTACTCTTTTACCTTTTTTTCCTTGCCACTAACAGCACGAACTACATACCAACGCTTCTTTATTTCACCCATGTCAATATTTTTTTATCAGAACATATCGTAAATAAAGCCCATTGCTCCCTTCCAAAAGGAATCTTTCTCTGTAGAAGATATTCCGAAGCCGAAATCCATAGCAAAAATGATCAAGGCTATGATAATAGAAGCAATAACGACAACAATTGTATTTGCCTGAAGTTCCTTCCATGTTGGCCATGAAACGTTATGAATCATTTCGTTCACTGTTTCGTTGATGTATTCTCTAAATTTAGCCACTTTACTTATTTTATTTGCACGGGCGGTAGGATTCGAACCCACGACCAATGGTTTTGGAGACCACTACTCTACCAGCTGAGCTACGCCCGTTTAAAAAAGGGGAGCGAACTCCCCTTATAAACATTTATGTTATTTCAATTAAGAAACGATTTCAGTCACCTGACCCGCACCAACTGTACGTCCACCTTCACGAATCGCGAAACGAAGACCTTTATCCATCGCAACAGGTACGATCAATTTAACAGTAATGGAAACGTTATCACCTGGCATAACCATCTCACGACCATCTGTTAAGAAGATCTCACCAGTCACATCCGTAGTACGGAAATAGAACTGTGGACGGTATTTGTTGTGGAATGGTGTATGACGACCACCTTCTTCTTTTTTCAAGACATAAATCTCTGCCTTAAATTCAGTGTGAGGAGTTGTTGATCCTGGTTTACAAATAACCATTCCTCGTTTGATTTGAGATTTCTCAATTCCACGAAGTAATAAACCTACGTTGTCTCCAGCTTCACCGCGATCAAGAATCTTACGGAACATCTCAACACCTGTTACTGTAGATGATAATTTAACATCACCCATACCAAGTATGTCAACAGACTCACCTGAGTTAATAACACCCGTTTCGATACGACCTGTTGCAACAGTTCCACGACCTGTAATCGTGAAAACATCTTCAACTGGCATCAAGAAAGCCTTATCTACATCACGTGGAGGAAGTTCGATATAAGTATCTACAGCTTCCATTAGTTCTTCAACTGTTGCTACCCACTCTGGCTCGCCATTCAAGGCACCAAGTGCAGATCCTTTGATTACAGGTGCGTTATCACCATCATACTGATAGAAAGATAATAATTCACGAACTTCCATTTCAACTAGCTCTAACAACTCCGCGTCGTCAACCATGTCTACTTTGTTCATGAAAACTACCAATCTTGGAACACCAACCTGACGTCCTAAAAGGATGTGCTCACGTGTTTGTGGCATTGGTCCGTCTGTGGCAGCAACTACAAGAATTGCACCATCCATCTGAGCAGCACCAGTAACCATGTTCTTTACGTAATCCGCGTGACCTGGACAGTCAACGTGCGCATAGTGACGGTTAGCAGTTTCGTACTCAATGTGTGACGTGTTAATAGTAATACCACGTTCTTTTTCTTCAGGAGCGTTATCAATTGAAGAGAAATCACGTGCCTGAGCAAGACCTTTACCAGCAAGTACGCTGGAGATCGCTGCAGTCAATGTTGTTTTACCGTGATCTACGTGACCAATAGTCCCGATGTTCACGTGTGGTTTGGAACGGTCAAAATTTTCCTTAGCCATTGTTCTACTTTGTTACTTAGTTAATAAAAAAAACAAACTTTTTAATATACAAAATTTCACCCATCACTGAGTGAAACACGGTTTTTTCTCTGGAGCCAATGACGAGATTTGAACTCGTGACCTCTTCCTTACCAAGGAAGCGCTCTACCCCTGAGCTACA
>CANHQC010000079.1 GCA_947462695.1 Flavobacteriales bacterium
ATGCCATTTATCGGGGTGGTCACTTGCAAAATGTGATTACCATAGATAATTCCATCCTTGATCGTGCAGAAGTGATTTTCGGTCCGGGTTCCGTTATGTATGGTTCAGATGCACTCGGCGGTGTGTTGTCTTTCTATACTAAAAATCCTTCCTTATCGACGGATGAGTCAACTCTCGTAAAAGCAGGCGCATATCTACGGTACCATTCTGCAGCTTCTGGTTATGCTACGCACGCAAATGTTTCTGTTGGTAAGAAACGTTTTGGTTCATTGACTTCTTTTACAGTTAGCTCGTTTGATGATCTTAGGCAAGGTGCACATCGAAAACCAGCAGTTGGTAACTTTGGTGCGCGATCGTGGTATGTGGAACACATAAACGGGAAAGATTCAATTCTCAATAACCCTGATACAAATTTGCAGATTGGATCAGGGTATAGTCAATACGATGTGCTTCAAAAGTTCTTGTTCAAGCAATCAGAAAAAGTGAAGCATATGTTGAATTTGCAGTTTTCAACTTCATCAAATATTGATCGTTATGATCGTCTAACTTTAGTTGATGGTAATAACATTCCAAGATTTGCAGAATGGTATTATGGCCCCCAGAAAAGACTACTTGCATCGTATTCATTGGAATTGGCTAATTCAAAATGGTACGACAATGCGCGAGTCGTAATTGGTTATCAGAAGATTCAGGAAAGTAGAATGGATCGAAAATTTAATGAGGCAGTTCGAAATAATCGGTATGAGAATTTGAACGTATTCACGTTGACAGCAGATGTAGCGAAAAAGATTAAAGCACATGAGCTTCGCTACGGAATTGATGCGTGGTATAATGACGTTTCTTCGACAGCTTTCGGGACAAATATATTTTCTGGTGATGAAGCACCTGTTTCAACACGTTATGCTTCCGGTGGATCGCAGATGTATTCATTAGCGGCATATTTGACGCATACTTGGGAAATTAATGATCGATTAATCGTGAATGATGGTTTGCGTTATTCGTATGTTGGATTAAATGCCCTGTTTAACGATACTACTTTTTATCAATTCCCATTTTCAGAGGTTAATCAACAAAATGGAGCACTAACCGGCATGATTGGACTCAATTATTTGCCTTCAAATTCAACGCGTATAAATGTGTTGTTTTCTACGGGATTTCGAGCTCCAAATGTGGATGATATGAGTAAAGTGTTTGACTCCTCACCAGGCAATGTTATTATTCCAAATGAATCGCTGAAACCAGAATATACCTACAATGGAGAAATTGGATGGTATCAAGTTTTAAGTAAAGATATTTCTATCCAAGCGACCGGATTTTACACCTGGTTTACAAATGCATTATCGGTTGGAGAGAGTTCATTCAATGGACAGGACTCTATTTTGTATGATGGTGTAATGAGCAATGTTCAATCCATGTTAAACGCTCAACGCGCATTTTTATACGGATTGGAATTAGGCGTAAATGCAAAATTGTCTTCCAATGTCTCAGCCTATGCAAATTACACGTTAACAAAAGCACAAATTGTTACGGATTCCATTGCTATTCCTCTGGATCATATTCCACCTGGATATGGGAAAATTGGAATTAAAGTCAACGAAAAAGGATTTACGGGTGAATTTTTCACGTTGTTTAATCAATGGAAAAGGATAGAGGAGTACCATCCTTCTGGTGAGGATAATCAAGCATATGCATTACCTCAAGGAATGCCAGCTTGGTATACGATTAATTTGAGGTTAGGGTATCAATTCAATAAGTATGTATCATTGCAATTGGCATGTGAAAACTTATTAGATATGAATTACAGGGTATTCGCATCAAATATTTCGGGTCCAGGAAGAAACTTTATTTTAACTCTTCGTGGTAATTTTTAAGGCTTACAAATGATTTAGAAATGGGCTTTTCCTTGGTCCATTTCTTTATTTTTTAGTCATGTAAGTTCCTTTAGATGGGTGATAAAAAAAACGATGCACAAGTATGTCGGTTTTTTCCATTTGAGGCTCGTAGGTGAACGGATCTACTTCATTTTTTGGTTGAAGAAGTATCGCTTTTTTTACAAGAATATCTTTCACTGGCCCCATCGTTCCTTCATCGTATTCAAAGTGATAAGCTTCAACGTCTCCTTTAACTAAACCGTCGAAATTTTTCCACTGAAATATTTTTTTTGGGGTGTGAGTAGAAATAGTGAAATAATCCCTAAACGACGCATTCATGATCCGGTAGTCGATTAAAATATCTTTGTATGCCTCAGAAGTGATGTGCTCAAATGAAATGGTTAAAGGAACTAAAGGACTCGACGGGATAGCAATTTCTGGTGAAATTTGATTTAATCCACCATCAAAGTAAAATATATAGTTATGATTTCCCATATAACCTATACTTGCACGTTGAGCGGTTTTGTTTGAACGCTCTGCATCTTTTCTTGCGAATTCCATACGATTCACTGTTATTATGGCATCTTCTTTCTCATCGCCATCTAAGTCTGACTTGTAAATTTTTAAGGAATACTTTTCATTTGCTGGGATACCCAATTTTGCTTCAACATGACGTTTTGCCATCGTTTCAACTGTCTCAACCTGCTGTTTGTCAGTAGTTTGTTTCGTTGTTCGTTCTTCTTCCTTAGTTGATGTGCAGGAAAACAGTAGAGTAAAAAGAACACAAATAGACGCAAATAAAAAGGATGTTTTCATAGCACAAAGATAGATTTAGATTCATTAGTTTGGATAGTCATAGTAAATTTACATTCATGAATTTAACATTGGAAAAAACATGGAAAAAGGCGCTTTCCAAGGAATTTGAGCGAGATTATTTTAACCAACTAATGTCGTTTGTAAATTTCGAATACAGTAAATTTCCTGATCAAGTGTTTCCGGAAGAAAAATTCATATTTCGTGCATTAGATCTTTGTTCTTTGCAAGAGGTGAAAGTGGTCATCCTTGGTCAAGATCCTTATCCAACCAAAGGCCACGCGCATGGATTAGCTTTCTCCGTTGATAAATCGGTGAAACCACTTCCAAAAAGTCTTCAGAACATATATAAGGAACTTCAATCAGATGTTTCTATTGCCGCTCCAGTAAACGGTGAGTTACTTCACTGGGCAGAACAAGGTGTGTTGTTGCTAAACACGGTACTGACAGTTCATGAAGGCCGTCCAGATAGCCATTCAGGGAAAGGTTGGGAGACATTTACGGATGCTGTCTTGACCGCTGTGAATAGGCACACAGAAAACACTGTTTTTATTTTGTGGGGAGCTAAAGCGCAAGCTAAAGTTTCATTAATTGATTTGGAGAGGCACTTTGTGATTCAATCTCCGCATCCTTCACCACTCTCTGCCTATCGTGGGTTTTTCGGTTCAAAGCCATTCAGTCGAACAAATGCTTACTTAATTGATCATGGTAAAGAACCGATTATGTGGTAGGTAGTTGAGCGACTGAACAACATTTGTATCTTTGTCTCAATGAAATTACAAAATGACCTGGTGCTTCGTGCTGCAAAAGGCGAACACATCGAGCGATATCCTGTTTGGTTAATGAGACAAGCGGGAAGGATTTTACCAGAGTACCGTGCGGTACGGGCATCGCTTTCAGGATTTAAAGAATTAGTCGAAACACCGGAGCGTGCAGCAGAGGTAACCATCCAACCTGTGGATATTTTAAATGTAGATGCTGCTATTATTTTTTCAGATATTTTGGTTGTTCCTGAGGCGATGGGATTGGAATACCAAATGATCGAGAAGACTGGTCCCTGGTTCGAAAAAACAATTCGATCGTGGGATCAATTAAAATTTATCGACGAGTCAATAGATGTCAATGATCGCTTAAGTTATGTTCTGGAAGCAATTAAATTAACGAATGCCGGATTAGCCGGTAGAGTTCCTTTAATAGGTTTTGCCGGAGCACCTTGGACCATTTTTTGTTACATGGTCGAAGGAAGAGGATCCAAAACGTTTTCAGAATCTCGAAAGTTACTTTATACTCAACCTGATTTGGCACACGAATTGTTAAGCCGGATCACTGATGTAACAATAGCATACTTGAAAGCACAGGTTAAAGCCGGAGCTCATATGTTGCAGTTGTTTGATTCATGGGCAGGAATTCTTGGTGATGAACAATACAATGAATTTGGATTGAAGTACATTTCTAAAATAGCTGAGGCGTTAAATGAAGTTCCGTTGACAATCTTCTCAAAAGGAGCGACACATGCCATACAATCTATCGGGAAAATGAATTGTACGACAATTGGAATTGATTGGAATTCATCAATTGTTGAAGCTCGAAAATTAGTTGGTGAATCAAAAACGCTTCAAGGTAATTTAGATCCATGTGCGTTATATGCGGATCACAATGAAGTGAAAAATTTGACAATTAAGTTGTTGGATTCCTTTGTAAGTAAAAGACATATTGTAAATTTGGGTCACGGGGTTTACCCCGACGTTGATCCTGAAAAGGTTAAAACGTTCATTAAAACTGTTCAAGACTATGAAATTAAATTCAATTAAGAAAGGAACCCTGTTTGTTGCTTCTGCATTATTGGTTGTTGGAAATTTGTTCGCACAAGGTGAAAATTTACTTTCAAATGGTAGCTTCGAAGCAACTGATGGGAAAGTTAAAAAACTCGGGGGTATTGTAAGTGCAACAGGCTGGGAATCAGTGACTGGTGTTCCGGCTGATTTATTCTCTGAAAGTAAAATTCCTGATATAAACGTTCCAATGAACAAATATGGAAAGGAAACGCCCAAAGAAGGCGGGAACTATGCAGGAATTGTTGCGTTTTCATATGGAAATAAAGTTCCAAGATCATACCTCAAAGTAAAATTGGATACCCCAATGAAAAAAGGGATGCGTTACTGTGTGAAATTCTATGTGTCATTGGGAGAAGCATCTAAGTATGCGTCTAATAATTTGGGTGCTCATTTTTCAAAGAAAGAAATTCAGGTGGACCAAAAGGTTCCATATGTTGTAGACAAAAACGTACCAGTAATCCTTCATCCAAACAATGATACAGAAAAGCTAAATCAAATGTTCAATTGGGAACAGATATGTGGAACATTTGAAGCAGATGGTGGCGAGAAGTTTATGTTGATTGGTAATTTCTACGGTGATAATGTAACAAAATACGAAACGAATAAAAAACCAAAGGATTTCTCAAAAGAACAAGTAATTGCGGCCTATTATTACATAGATGAGGTATCCGTTGTGATGCTTGAAAACAGCGAGAGATGCGATTGTGTAGTAGAAGATAAAAATGAATATTCTACCATGGTTTATCAAAAGGCAATTGTGTTAAATGATAAAATGACTTCAGCCCAAAAAGTTGATGCTCAGCAATGTTTCTTCTCCTTCGGTAAAACAAATTTTTCTCCGCTTGGAAAAGAATCGCTTGATTTAATTGTAACTGAAATGAAAGCAAATCCTGCGATGCGTCTTGAAATTATGGGTCACAGTGATAAAGAAGAGGATAAAGTTGGAGCGGAAAAGCAAGATTATGCCGACATGGCTAGTAAACGAATCAATGCTGTTGTGCTTTACCTAACCGAAAATGGTATTGAAGAAGGTAGATTAATTCCATCTCCACAGGGAAGTGAAATCCCAAGTGAAGAAATTTATGAGGCTGATGAACCAGATTTAATTATGGCCAAAAATCGACGAGTTACTTTCAAGGTTCGGTAAACCTTGAGCTATATTGAACAATGAATTAAAAGGTCGGGAAATTTTCCGGCCTTTTTAATTGAAACGATAGCAGACATTCATACACCTCTTTCGTAGGAAGACCGACAACATTGGTATAGGAACCCTCTATACGTTCAATTGCCACGCAACCAATCCAGTCTTGTATTCCATAAGATCCAGCCTTATCGAATGGTTTGAAATTATCCACATAATAGGCAATTTCATGCGAAGTAAGCTGATTGAAGTGGACCTTTGTAGAAACCGAAAATTGTTCTTGTCGATCTACAGTCTGACATATTACGCCAGTTATGACCTCATGTGTCTTTCCAGAAAGACGTGAAAGCATCTGTAGTGCATCTGTGCGATCGATCGGTTTTCCAAGAATGTCGTTCTCTAAAACAACTATGGTATCCGCACAAAGCAACAATTCATCCGAATGGAGATCAGTAATCAGCGCCAACGCCTTTTTTTTAGCTACATATTCGGCAATTTGATTCGGTGTTAGTCCAGCTGGAAACGATTCATCCGTTTCTTTCGTTCGTATAGAGAATTCAAATCCAAGTGTTTCAAGTAAATCCTTTCTTCTCGGAGAGGTAGATCCCAATATAAGTTGTTTCATTAAATAGGATGCGTAAATAGGAGTGATATAAGTCCGATCAACATACTCAATTTAAGCAATTGATCTTGTGTTTTAATGGTTCGTATACCGGTGAAAATAATCAATATAATGATAACCTGATTTAAAACGGCAACGATGTAAAAAGGAACTGATGTGTAAAGAGATTGACTAATTGGTGTAATCGAATTAAGCACGTAAATAGCCAAAATCAATGGGAAAACGAGTAAAAGAAGAAGCACGATGAAGTGACTTCTCCTAACGCCCAAAGTAAGGGGTAACGTTTGTGCATTTAATCGTTTGTCTCCTTCAATATCTTGAATGTCTTTTATGATTTCACGGGCTAAATTCTGAATAAATGCAAAAAAAGAAAGCCAAAAGATAAAGTCAATAGCAACGGAATGAATGGGTGAATGAATGCCATGAAGTTCATTTAGTTTAACAAAAAACAGTAGCGTCAATAATGGGATCATAGCTGTCAGTATGGCGACTATAATATTGCCAACAAGCCCTTTTCGTTTAAAGGTGAAGCTGTAAAACCACAAGAGGTTAATCGACAACAAATGCACAAAAGCAAAGCTGTACGTTTGATAGTAAATACTCAGGTATAAAGCGATAACAAACGCCACGCCATTAAAGAACCAATGCGTAACAATCGCCCAACGAGGTTTGATGTATTTAGTTATGATTAAGCGGTCCGGTTTATTGATCCGATCGGCCTTAACATCGAAATAATCATTTATAATATTACCTGCTGCTGCTATAATTAACGTGGAGAATACCAATAATCCAAAGTTCAACTGATCCATCCAATCAAACGATAAAAACTGAGCGCCAGATAAGAAATAGAGTACGCCATACATCGTCAAAGCAATAATGACAAGGTTTATTGGTCGAATAAGTTGAATGAACTTCATATTACTTTAGAATTCGGTATTCTGTTCGACGATTAAGCTGATGTGCTTTTTCAATGGCTATTTCGTTTGGTAGTTGGACAAGTTTTTCATCTGTTACCACTGGTTTTGATTCACCGTATCCTTTTGCTTCGACGCGATTTGGATCAATTCCTTTATCAATAAGATAACTGTATACCGCTTTTGCTCTATTTGTTGACAGGGTCATGTTTTCTTTGGCATCTCCTCTTGTATCAGTGTGACCACCAATCTCAATTCGAATGGTCGGATTACTTGTCATAAACTCGACTAATTTATTCAATTCAGGATAGGAGGAAGGACGCAAAAGGGCACTATTTAAGTCAAAGAAAATATTATCCAAACGAACAGGTTCATCACTACTCAATGGAATCATTGGCACATCCATGTGAACAGATGTTAAGTTGTCTGGATTGGTCATGTTAAAGTTTTGAGAGAAAAAAGTGTATCCTGGGTAGGTTACATTTAGTGCATATTCTCTATTCAACGGCAATGTTACCATAAACTCACCGGTAATTTTATCTGCTTCTGAGAGAATTATCTCTTTGCCTGAACTTACATCGATAAGTTGAAATTTACCCCCTAATGGTTTTTTTGTGAGCGCATCAAATACGATTCCATCAAAGTATAACGTGCGGGTTGGTTTAAATTCTTCAGGTAATTCAAAGTAATAAATGTCAAGTCCTCCATATCCACCAGATCGATCCGAAGCAAAAAAAGCAATATCTCCCTCTGGGGAAACAAGCAATGAATTTTCATCAAATTCAGTATTTATTGGAAAACCTAGATTTTCAGGTTTTGACCATTGACCATTTTCTTTCAATCGTGTCACGAAAATATCCGATCCACCCATTCCAATGTGTCCTTTTGAAGCGAAATACAACG
>CANHQC010000080.1 GCA_947462695.1 Flavobacteriales bacterium
CTGATTTACTTCTTGTTTGAGTATGGAGGTGAAGGGAAACAACGCTGGAATGTACTCATTACTGACCCGATGCACATCATGGCCAAACGAATTACGCTTGGTACAGAGAAAGACGTAAACTATACGTTTATTTCCAGTTATGTGGAATTAGAAGAATTCCGAGATAATCCCAATTACCAATCGTATGATGCGCTCGTTGAGATCAATGAAAAGATCCTCAACAATAAAACAGCATTTGTTTTTTACCGTGAAAAACCAACTGTTCGGATGCAAACTAAAGTTCAATACCATGTTGAACGGCGAATTGAAGAAGTGATGATTGAGGAATTCACCTCGCTATCTGTCCGTAAATTCAGGGAAATAAAACAGCCACTGAATATGGCATTCAGAGATGTGTATGATCCAATGGATGAAGCTTCGGACATTCGGGGTTGGGTGGGGTATTTTTATGGAGCCCTCATCTTCTTTTTTATCTTTTTATTCGGCATGACGATATTGCGAAGCGTGACGCAAGAGAAAAGTAACCGTATTGTTGAGGTACTTCTTGCTAGTGTTTCGCCTCGCGCATTAATGGCCGGTAAAATTATCGGAATAGGAATGGCCGCATTTTTACAATTTGCACTTTGGAGTGGTGTGATTGCTATTGGACTTTTTGTACTTCGAACATGGGTTTTTCCTGATGCACTTGATGCGTCCACTATGGATGTGCTTCAATTGGCAAAAGAACAAACACAACTCAATGAATTATATGTAGCCAAAGAGTACAATGATTTCGTTTCATTGATATATGATCGCGTCAATTTTACGGTCATGACTAGCTACTTTTTAGTGTTTTTTGTAGCCGGTTATTTGTTTTATGGGGCATTTTTTGCTGCTGTAGGCGCAACTTCAGGCTCTGAAAATGACGGTCAACAATTCGTTATTCCATTGATTATGATCCTTTGTTTTGCGCTGTATGCTGGTTATTCAGTGGTGAATTTTCCAGAAAGTTCATTCGCAACAATCGCTCATTATTTGCCTTTTACTTCTCCAGTAGTTGTCTTAGTGAAGTTGGCTCAAGGTTATGAACCTGGACAAGGTTATCTCTTGTATATTTCATTGATTGTATTACTTTTTTCAGCGTTTCTCATGTTGTTGATTGCCGGTCGATTGTATAAAAATGGTATCTTACAGTATGGCCATCGCGTTAAGTTGAGTTTGATCTTGCGTTGGCTACGAAAACGGTAACGATGAGAAAAGGAGTGATTGATCTTGGAACCAATACGTTCAATTTATTGATCGCAGATGTCTTCGATCACTACTTTGAAGTCGTTCACTCTGCTAAAAATGGCGTAGCGCTTGGTATGGGAGGAATCAATCAGTCCATTATTACCGAAGACGCAATTGTGCGTGCGTTAATCGCCTTGACGGATTTCAAAACGGCGTGTGATGAGTGCCATGTAGATTGCATACACGCTTTCGGTACCTCCGCTATTCGCGATGCTTCCAATTCAACTGAATTTATTCAGCGGGTGAAAGAACAAACAGGAATAAGCGTTGAAATCATTGACGGAACAAAAGAAGCAGAACTCATCTATTATGGAGTGAAGTGGACGTACAATTTTGAAGAGCCTGCAGTAATTATGGATATTGGAGGAGGGAGTACCGAGTTTATTTTTTCTGATAAACATGGAATTCGTGAATTGATCAGTCTTAATATTGGCGTATCGCGCATTTTTCAAGAGTTTACATTCAACGATCCACTTTCTGCTGAGGATGTAAAAAGGGTAGAGCAATGGCTGGAGACAAAATCAAATGGTTTTTTCGATAACAAAAAGGAAGATTGTCTTCTAGGTGCTTCAGGAAGTTTTGAAACGTTTTATGAATTGATGTACAACGTGCCTTACCCGGTATCATTTGGCACTGAAGAACTGAATATAAATGAATTGAAAGACTCGCTTAAAGAGATCATTTCATCAACACAAAAAGAGCGGGATGAAAACCAATGGATAATTCCCATACGCAAGAAAATGGCTCCCATTGCGGCAATTAAAACCAATTGGATCATGCAAAAATTGCAGACAAAACGCGTGTTGATTTCGCCATTCTCACTAAAAGAAGGTGCCTTGACTTACGCTATCTGACGTCAACATCGTTGGATTGGTTGATTCTTTTTACTTTCGTACAAAACAATCCAGCATGTCCAAAATATTAATTATCGATGACGAACGCGCAATCAGAAGAGCATTGCGTGAAATATTTGAATTCGAACAATTTGAAGTCGATGAAGCAGAAAATGGCAAGCAAGGTTTGGAAAAAGCCTTAGCTCAGTCCTACGATATCATTTTTTGCGACATCAAAATGCCAGAATTAGATGGAATGGAGGTCCTGGAGGGAATAACAAAGGCAAACATCGATGTACCGGTAATCATGATTAGTGGTCACGGAAATATTGAAACAGCTGTGCAAGCTATTCGCAATGGTGCATTCGATTTTATTGAAAAGCCATTAGACTTGAATCGTATTTTGGTAACCATTCGCAATGCGCGAGATAAATCGGTACTAGTTGAAGAAACCAAGCAGTTGAAAACGACTGTAAAACGATTTAAAGGAAGTTCAATCATTGGTGAAACTGAACCAATCATTCATATAAAGGAGATGATTGAAAAAGTCGGTCCATCGGATGCGCGTGTGCTTATTACAGGCGAAAACGGAACAGGTAAGGAGCTCGTTGCACGTTCCCTACATGATTATTCGAATCGAAAGAAAATGTCCTTTATTGAAGTGAATTGTGCGGCCATTCCAGCTGAATTGATTGAAAGCGAATTGTTTGGACATGAAAAAGGTGCGTTTACATCTGCTGTAAAGGACAAAAAAGGAAAGTTTGAATTAGCTTCTGGAGGTACATTGTTTTTAGATGAAATCGGAGATATGTCTGCCTCGGCTCAAGCAAAAGTGCTTCGTGCGTTGCAAGAAAATGTTATTCAACGTGTAGGTGGTGAACGCGATATAAAAGTCGATTGCCGAGTAGTTGCTGCGACAAATAAAGATTTACGGAAAGAAATTGCCGAAGGACGGTTTAGAGAAGATTTATACCACCGATTGGCCGTTATTTTGATTCATGTTCCTTCCCTAAACGATCGAAGAGAAGATATTCCCTTGTTGGCGGATCATTTCATGACGTTGATTTGTGCTGAACATGGTATTCCAAGAAAGTCATTTACCGAAGATGCTATGGAGGCATTGAAATTGATCAACTGGACGGGTAATATCCGTGAGTTACGAAACATTGTCGAGCGATTAATTATCTTGGGTGGACAATCGATTTCATCGCAAGAAGTTCAAACGTTCGCTAATCCCAATATATAAGTAACTAGTTGTTTAGAACAATTCTTTCTCGAATGAATTGACCACCTGTAGCTAATTGGAGGATATAAACTCCAGAACTAAATTCGGTTAAATTAAGGGCTAATTCTTTGTCTGTTGAATGAAGTGTTTTTAGAATTGTTCCATTTAACTGGTAGATAGCAACCGAAGTAATGGGTTCAGCTGAACGAATATAAACTAAACCTGAACTTGGGTTTGGAAAAACAGTGGTGCTTTTCATTTCGGTGACATCAAGTGCCGCTGTCGAATTACTTGTAACACTCGTTTTTGGATCTCCCACAATCACAGCTTGCCACGACAAATTAGGCTCCGACATGTAAAAACTCTCAGCTAGATTGTAATTGTTAATAGGATCTAAATAGCGATTGTGTAGTATTTCTGTATTTAAAAGTTGTGAAAAATAGATACAGTCGACATTACCATAAGCGCCCGTGCATCCCTCCTTAATAAGGTCGGCAATGAGAATAAAGTTTTGGGGATTTAATGAGTTGTTAAATGTATATGCAGAACTGCAGGTAGACATTGATCCAATAGATCCATTCGTCCATGTATAATTCAACGAGATATCTGACAAAGGACCATTCCCTCCATATACATAGGAGAAGACGTTTTGTTGGTTAGTAACGGGAGTTGAATTGTCGGTCTCTAATAATGCATTCCAATTGTTCGAAACCAAATAGTTATAGGTCGGTTGGAGGTAAAAGTTCAGGAAAAAAGAAGTGTCTCCTATTGTTGAAACATTCATATCAACAATTGCTTGAGAAGATAGCGGGTTAATGCCTGTTAACGGTCCACTTCTATCAATTAAACTGAATACATCTTGCGCTGTGTAACCATCTAAACGGGTAACTAAATAAATCCCTGAATTGGCTTTTGAAAAATGTTGAGTTGCGTTGTATATAGGGTTGGAGGTAGACCCATTCAGGCCAATTTTATTTGAAAAAGTTCCTAAAATCAATGTGAGTTCGGAGTCGAATGACGCACAGGATTTATCTATATTGGTAGATGCCACGCACTCACTATCTATTCTTAATGGCAGTCCTTTGGTTGTTACCAGGTAATTAATTGAGTTAATGAGGTCATTAGCAATCAAATAATCCTCAATTTGTGCGCGAATCAGTTCAAATTGGAGACTGTCGATGTCCTCAGTGGTTGGGGCAGAGACATGAATAATATTCTCGTTAGGAATGTTACGTGCATTTTGAAAATAGTCTCCAATGCTTATTGAGGTAGGGCTATTGTCATTAACAATTACTGCCACATCAGTATAATCGATAGATTGACCAAAAACAACGCTACTTGAAAGAACAAAAAGGGTTAAAAAAAAGGATTTCATTTAGGAAAATAAAAAAATTAACAACAGTGGCATCAAACGATACCTTTCATTCAATATTTCATTACTTGAGCAATTTAACAAGTATGAAAAACGAAAGGAATAATAAATGCACAAAATGGTGTCGATCAATCAGTTTTAAAAACAGTCAAAACGGTAAGCTGCAGCGCGATTTTTTACGTCATAAAACTTAACTGTCCTGAATGGCCAGTTGAGGTACTGTCAATCGTCATCATTGGAATGTGCAGTTCATTCATGATGAGGTGTTGGACGAACTTGTCAGAAAACGCATAGAAAGTATTTTGATAGAACGTTGCCGCAATCATATCTATTTCGTTGTTTGCACAGTATTGAATTAAGTTTTCATCAAAATGCTTACGCTCCAATAGTTCAATCTTAAAATTGACTTTTTCGCTTGTTAGGAATTCTTTACAAAGCAGCATATTCATGCTCACTTTTTTCTTCAATAATGGGTCGCTGTGTTTTCCACCGATCAAGATAATCTCGGCATCAAAGAACTTAGCAATTTGGCTTGAAGTTTTAACTATTTGAATGCTTTCCCTTTCAAGATCAATAGTCATGACGATCCTATTAATCGCTCGGTATATCGTTTCCTCTTGCACAATAAGAAGTGGAATTTTACTGCTCTCAACCACGCGAAGCGCATAACTTCCAAACACTTTTTGCACTCCTTTTTCTCCATGCGTTCCCATGATAATAAGATCGGCGGAAAGCGATTCGGAAATTGTGCCTATATCAGTAAGGTAATTTCCAACAACTATAGCTGTTTCAATTGCAGTGTTAAAGTTACTTTCGCTGATAAATTTCGCTATATGCTCATTTGCATCGTTGATTTCGCTCTCTTTACTGACGACATGCAAAAGTGTAATCTTCGCATTTATCTTGGAAGAAAATCCAATGGCGTATTCCACTGCACGCACCGCAGCTTTGGTAAAATCAACCGGAACGACAATCACAAACGATGTAGACATAGAAAATGTGTTTTAGCACTGCAAGATTACTAATTTCTGAGGGATTCTTGGTCATTTTTGGTTTTGGGCTTATAGCTTTAGGCGATAGGCTATAAGCGAGATGCTAGCCTACAGCTTAATGCCTACAGCCTAAAGCCCACAGCTTAAAGCCTATAACTAAACCAAAACCCCACTAAGTTGTTTTACTAGTAAATAACACGTCATGAAAAGAAATCGCTTCTTCAGCTTACTCACCATAATATGCACCGTTTGCGCAGTTCATTTAACGTCCTGTGGTCAGCGTCAGGTAAAACAAAAACAAATTCAACCGGTAAATATTGCTGCGAGCGATACGATTACATTGGGCGGTGGTTGTTTCTGGTGTATTGAAGCCGTTTTTGAGCGCATGAATGGAGTTAGCTCAGTTGAATCTGGTTACGCCGGCGGAAAATTACCAAAGCCTTCGTACGAACAAGTGTGTACCGGAAGAACTGGGTATACGGAAGTTGTTCAGCTCGTGTACGATACAACAAAAGTGAATTTGGCAACCATTTTACAAGCATTTTTTACTGTCCACGATCCTACAACGCTGAATCGTCAGGGTGCAGATGTTGGTCCGCAATACAGATCAGCCATTTTTTACCATTCTGCTATGCAACAGCTATTGTCGAAAAAAATTATAGCTGAACTTGATGCCTCAAAGGCTTACGATAACAAGATAGTCACAGCCGTTGAACCTATCATTAATTATTTCTCTGCGGAAGGATACCACCAAGATTACTACGATAACAATTCATCGGCACCTTATTGCCAATTTGTGGTTCAACCAAAAGTGGAGAAATTCGAAAAGGTATTTAAAGCCTATTTAAAAGAGTAATTACCCGAACATTGCGCCGAATTGTCCTCCGCTGTGTGTAGTTTCATGTTCCATTGTGAGCAGTGGTATGTGTAAGTCATTATTGGCCAAAGTCCGCACAAACGAATCGGTGAAAATGTGAATGTGTTGTTGGTAATACGTTGCAGCAATCATGTCTACCTCTAATTCCTTGCTTAACTTGAAAATATTTTCGACGAAATGCTTACCATCTACCATTTCAATTCGGTGCTTGACCCCATGTGCGTTGAGGTAACTTCGACAGATTAGAATATTTCGGTCACTTTTCGCCTTGAATGTACTGTCTTTTTGTGTCGCCGCAACCAATATGATTTCAGCATCAAATAGTTTGCCTAAAGAAGCGGCCATCCTTAAAATTTGCGTACTTTCTCTTTCGGTATCGATCGTTAATATGATTCGATTAATTGCATTAAAGCTCGTTTCCTCTTGCACAATGATAAACGGTGTGTGGCTGTTTTCAACGATTTGGAAGGCGTAGCTGTTAAACAATTTGCTTATTCCCGATTTTCCATGCGTACCTAAGACAATTAACGAGGCATGGGTAACTTTCGCAACTTGTCCAATACTGGCAGCAATTTTACCAATTACCACTTTCGTACTGTACTTCACGTTGGATGGAATGTATTCATCTGCAAATAAACCCAGTTTAACTCCTTCTGACATCATTTCTTGATCGTCAGAAACCACATGCAAAAGCATGACTTCATCTACGGGTTCTTGAATCAAACCTACCGCAAATTTAATGGCACTAACAGAGGCGGGTGTAAAATCGACGGGGACTAGAAATAACTTTGGTTTGTTCATTTTTTAGTGTTTTTTTGATTCACTTCAAAGGTACCCATGAGTCAGATTAAAACACATGTAATCAATCAGTTAATTAAACGATTTACGTCAATCTTAAAGCTGATTTAGGTCATATTTTAAGGGTTGAATTCACTAGCTACCTTTTCAGGTAAGTCAATTACTGCACAATTCGTATTTTAGCGCAAATTTCCATTTGAGTAATGGACTCAATTTAATCAATTTATGAAACTGGATTTCAAAAAAATGCTTCCACACCTCGTAGCTGTAGGTGTATTCGTCATTCTTGCTTCAGCTTATTTTTCTCCTGTTTTTAATGGATATCGATTGAAACAAGGTGATATCACCCAATTCCGCGGTATGGAAAAAGAAATTGCGGATTACCGAATGATTAATGAGGATGAACCATTGTGGACAAATTCGATGTTTGGTGGTATGCCCGCATATCAGATTTCAGTCGATCATCCAGGTAACTGGATGTCATACATCGACCGATTTTTGCGTCTCGGATTACCCGGTCCTGTTGGAATTTTATTCATGGCAATGCTCGGTTTCTACATTTTTGCACTTTGCATGCGAATAAATCCATGGTTAGGACTAATTGGCGCGGTTGCCTTTGGTTTTTCAACGATTAATATTCTGTACATTGGTGCTGGTCACGTGACGAAAGTCAAAGCCATCACCTACATGGCACCAA
>CANHQC010000081.1 GCA_947462695.1 Flavobacteriales bacterium
CAGTATTAGTAATTATTCTGTTTCTTTTTTTTAAAAGAAAAACACTGTTTTTAAAGTCAAGATATGAGCTTGAACTAAAAAATAAAGAACTTGAAAAAATGGCTACAGTGGTTCAGTCCCTCGAGCAAGAACGCACAAAAATTTCACGCAATATTCACGATGAGGTTGGAGCAATTCTCACACTGGCTCTACACGGCATGAAGAACATTTTAAACCGAATGAAAAAGGATTCTGAGTTTTACGAAGATGTTTATTTTTCAGTGGATGTACTTGATCAATCTGTCGTTCAACTGCGTAACATTGTGCACGCAATGGTACCGCATTACTTGATGAAATTTGGATTGCTCAAATCGCTGAAAAGATTAACTGAACAAACGAATAGTTCGCTAGAAGGTGATTGTACTTTAACCGCTAACATCAATGAAAATTTCAAATTGGATGAACAATTGGAAATTCATTTTTATTCAATCACTCTTGAATTAATCAATAACCTTCTAAAACACGCCAAACCAATGTATGTTCAATTGGAACTTACTACATGTGAGAATTCCCTAGTTCTTTCCATTCAACATGATGGTATAGCCATTAATCAGGAAGATTATTTCTATTTGCTACAACATACAGATGGAATGGGTTTAGAATCCGTCTCACATCGATTGAGAATTATTTCAGGAGAATTACACTACATGAGAAAGGATCACGGCGGAAGCATTGAACTCTACGTTCCAATCAAGAAATTTTCTAAAACAAATACATATGTCGAAACTGAAGAATAGAAGAACACTTGATACGATTCGTGTGGCCGTTGCTGAAGACCATTCTTTAGTGAGACAAGCAATTGTCATGGCACTAAAAAAAGAAGCGCAAATTGTTGTTCCATTTCATGCTGAAAATGGTAAAGAATTGTTGGAAAAATTACCTCATCACGAAATCGACATTGTCCTTCTCGACTTGGATATGCCGGTGATGAACGGAATGGAAACCCTGCGTATTCTGCGCAAAGACTTCCCAGAAGTTAAAGTAGTCATTCTCTCTATGCACGATGACCCTTGGATTGTATCTGAACTGATCAATGAGGGAATCAGTAGTTATTTGAAAAAAGGATATTCCTTTGATGAAATGATTGATGCACTCTTCAATGTGAAGTTTAAAGGAAGACATACCACAGATATCATCGAAGAGTCCATGTTTAATACAAATGAATTGGAACTAAAAGGTCGCTTACATACTGCTCAGCTAAAATTGAGTGTACGTCAATTGCTGATCCTTAAAATGATTTGTGACGGAAAGAAAAGTGAAGAAATGGCCGAACGTATGATGCTTTCGAAGAAATCCATTGATGCCTCTCGCGCTGACTTGATGAAACGCATTGAGGCGAAAAATCCGGCAGACCTCGTGCGTAAGAGTATTTTGATGGGTTTATACAAACCAAGAACGGACGAACAGATAATAAACGAAGAATCCAACGAAAATCTTGAACGCGAAGCTCGCCGTCGATTGAGATCTGATAAAAAGGAAATCGATAATGATGTTTCTGTTTAACACAGAAACCTACATCAAATGAATTCAGTGCATTTTTTTATAACGATTTTACGAATTAGCGTAAATGAAGTGAGCCTCCTTTTCTTATTTTTCACAACGAAATTATTTGGTACAAGTACTAATTTTTTGGAGAACGGTACTAAACTTTTGACAAATTAATCTAAGTTAAAAAAATACACAATTAACTGATATACAATTGTATATGACAAAAAAACACAAATGTGAAATTTCGTATTTAATTAACTATTCAAAATAGGTATCTGCTAAAATCCAATAGTTTTACCTCTTGAAATCATTAAAAATGAAGTATTTAAGAGTTGTTTTATTATTTAGTTTCTTGTGTTGTTTTGTTGGAATTCGTGCTCAAACCATTGAAGCTGAAACATGTAGCGATGCATATCAGAAAAACGTAGATAGCATTTATACAACACATACAATTGAATCAGGGCAAACAGAATATTGGATTTCTTTTACTGCCGCCTCCTCAAGAGTTAATTTTAACACCAATATAAATGGCTATGCGCCTATCATTGAGAAGGTTCAACTATTTACGGGTTCGTGTTCAAGTTTACAACAATTAGAGGTTGATTCTCTATTTTCAATAGGACAAAGTATAGAATTTCAATCCAATTTATCCCTTGGACAACAATACTTGATTCTCATACAAGTAAGCTCAACCGATAGTGGCACTTTGGATGCTAGCTTAACGGTCAAAGAGTTTCACGAAGGCCCACTTGTAATTGTTAATTCAAATGGTGACACTACCTATTGTACCTTCGAAATACCCTACCATAGTTTTCGTTGCAAGGATCTAACGATTTGCAGTGGTGACACACTTTGCTTTAGCGCAACAGATACCTTAGGGATTTTTACAACAATGGGAGTATTCATCCACGAAGTGTATGGTCAGATAGGAGAAATCAATTATAATTCTGACTCTTCTGAGGCATGCGTCGTATTTCCATATTGTGGCAACCAAACAATAATTGTTAAACCGTTTATCTTAGATAATTTTAATTCGCTAGGCTTTTCTGCTAATTTTCCATTCGACAATCAAATAAATGCTCAAGGGGACAGTATAGGGGATTACATTAATTATTTAAATGTTAATGTCATTGATTCGGTTCCGCCAGGAACGAATAACGCCTCTGAAGGTGTCCTTTGTCTTGGATCTACATATACGCTCAATGCATATCCAGGAAGTGTAATAGGCACTGTTTCTGTCAATGATACTGTGAGTTATACAGTAAATTCTTCTTCTTGGTCATATGAGTTTCCTGCATCTGGGGAGTATATTATAACCTACACAGAAGAAGGTTTGTGCCATCCAGCGACTTATACCGATACTATACTGGTTTTTGGTCAACCCATTGTTCTTGTTGATTCCAATGCCTGTAATCAATACTATTTTCATTTCATTGCCTGTGAAAGTTATTATCAATTGTTATTCAATATAGATGGGGTAAATATTCTGTCATTTAATGACGTAACAGACACTATTTGGACATATGACTTCATAGATATTTCACAACCAGTTGTTTATACAATCAATGGTATCCAAGTAACCTCACAGCCACCGCAATTAATATACAACACTACTGAGTTCGCATCCAATCTGGTATTTCCAAATTCGCCGCAAACAATTGAAATCAATTCGCCCTCATTTTTATGTGAAATGGGTTCAGATTCCATTACTATTTCTTCGCCCGATAATTTAAACGGGATTTCGTGGACAACATCACCAAGTCTGACATTTTCCGGTCAAGGGAGCAATTCCATACAGCCAACTGATTGGCCTGCATTTGGGGAGGATATTCTAGTGCAAGTCACAGGCAAGGATGATTCAGGATGTCCATTTCTAGGACAAGCGACGATGCAAGCATGCTGTGAAATGACTGAAACCAACACTGAATTTTTTGAGCAAACGTATACATTGACGGGTACACATAGCATGTCCGGACAGTTGCCAACGGGCTATTACAATGGGCCAACGGATCAAATAATTATTAATCTGCCAATTGCACCTTTGTTGGCGAATCAAACATCTACACCTTATTCGACAGCAACTATATTTTCAGAATTTCTTGTCGCTCACCCTAGCTTGTTCACAAATGGAAACGTTTTGCAAACCAACGATTGGGTCTTTTTCAATAACGATTTTATTGTCGACAAAGACCTCACTATTCTGAATAGTCAATTCATTCGTTTTGCCCCAGCAGCAAGGATTCTACTTAAACCGGGTGTGACACTTCATATCGATAATAGCACACTGGCTCCAAAATGCCAAGAAATGTGGGGAGGAATTGTCGTGAGTGACAATACTCAAAATGTTTACATGGATAGTGCATCAGTCATTGGTGCAACGACTGGACTTCTTTCAGATCTGGGTGGTTATTTTCAAGTTAGGAATAGTCGATTTATTGACAATTACATTGGCATACAAATACAAAGTAATTCGGAGACAATAACGAATAGCACAATAACAAGTACATATTTCGGAGATGTTATGGGTAGACCACTTCTATCGCCATTCAATAGTGAGCAACAACCTAGGGTGGGCGTCATATTAAAGGATGTTTTGTCAATGATAATTGGGTCTGATTCACCCACAGAATCAGGAAACTTATTTCATAACCATTCCAATGGAATTGCCTCTTACCATTCATCTTTAAATTCTTACAAGAATAATTTTTACAATATAAAAAATCCAGGAACACCAAGTAATTCCTATTTCCCTTATTTGAGAAGCGGCATATTTGCTGAAAATCCCAATCAAGGTCAATCCATTAATTACAATAAAACCTTGACTGTTGGGGGAAGTGAAGCCACAAAAAACAATTTTTTAAATTGCGAATTTGGAATCTCAGCAATTAATTCAATGCATTTGGATGCACAATACAATTACATGAAAAATATTATTTATCGTGGCGTATCGGCTGAAAACAATCCCAAAAAAATCATGTTGGTGCGCTACAATGAAATTCATGCTTACAGTCCCTTCCATCCAAAGACCTATGGAATTTATGTAAAGAATTATGATTATGGAACGGCAAAAATTCATTATAATACAATCAATAGTTCCACGAGTTCTGTTATTAATCGGTTTCAGACCGGAATTTATGTTTCTGAGGTATTTCAGACCATTCCACAAACTACCTATGTAGAAGGAAATACTGTGAACAATTGTTTATGGGGGATTTGGATGATTAACATAAAACAAGGGAAAATACTGAATAATACGGTGAATATGAGGTTTAGTAATGCTGCTGTGAATTACTACTCAAATAATTTTGTGAAATTGAGAGGTATTTCAGTTCAAAATTCAACGAAAGCTGAAGTATCTCAGAATACTGTGTTACGTACTCTAGGTTTGGCAAACGGAGTGAATGTGAATTATCTTCAGGCAATTCACGTTGAAACATCACCTGGAATTTTTGTTTGGGAAAATTGGATGTATCATACCGCTGTTGGGCTCCATGCATTGGGAAATTCATTTGGTTCGCGAATAGAATGTAACCATATGTACTACAATAGAAATGGTTTTTATTTGGACAGCGCAATCTTATCCGATCAAGGATCACCAGCAATTATTCCTTTACAAGGATATGACGCTCATAATTACTGGCACTATACACTTGAAGAACACACAAAAGGAAGTGGTGGCTTGACAAAATATTATCATTCAAACAATTCTATTTTATTTTCAGTTCCATTTACTTCGACAAATAACACCCCTTTTTGGCAAGATATTGTTTTGAATTCAACCAGTCCAAAAAATGGTTGCATACAAAATAAAGACACCATTCCTATTTTCACACCGGAGCAATTGAGAGAGAGAGAGCTTGGCTCAATCGTCGATAACAGCGTTGATTATGATAGTTTAAGCTTGGAACAAAAGCACTATTTGGAAATAGCGTGTTACTCACGCTTGAAATCTGATACATCACTTCTTTACATGAACGTTCCGAGTGATAGTCTATATGTCAATTATTTGGAAGATCAGGAAATGTTGAACTCACCTAACAAGATTTTACATGATTGCCAGCAAGATATATCTGACAACGATTATGAGTTAGCTTTTGCGAAAAATAGTCTTTTACCCAATGAATATCCCGTTTATTACACAAACAAGCAAGTACAAGAACTCTGGTTGCAACGAAAACTAGACACTATGGATTTAAGCGGCATGGACACCTCATTTTTAATGGATATTGCCTGCCTCGACCCTATTGTTTTTGGCTCAGGGGTATATCAAGCACGTGCAATACTCGATTGGAATGGAGAGTGTGAATTCTTAGGAAAAACAACAACTAGTATTGCCTCGAATTTTGAAGACAGGAATATGAAGATTCAGCTGTATCCAAATCCGAGCAATGGAACAGTATATATTGAGGGAGGTGAAAAGTTAGTTAAAGTGCTTGTATATAACCTCAATGGTGTTTTGTTACATACGATTAACTGCAATTCCCAATTTGAAATTAAACTGGATGAGTCTTCTGGTCTATATTTATTTTCTTTATATTTACTAGACGGAACAATAGAAAATCATAAAGTTATTATTCAATAGAAGTGCATTAAAAAAAATGTAATCATCTCTTTAAAATAAAATTTCACTCATGAAAAATTTAAAATTACTTCTCATAGCCATTTCAAATGTACTTTCTATAAGCACGTTTTCACAACATGTAGAGTATACAGTGGTTTCAGGTAATTGTGATGCTACGGCAACATTATTTGCTAACAACGTAAACCCTGCAACTATTGTTTGGCATGGTATGGGGGTTACCCCTAAACTTACTCCTCAAAATGGGGGGTACTATAGATCAAATCTTTGCAGGGGTGCGTATACTGTAACGTATAAAACCTATGATGGCGAACCAATGGCATTGACTTTTTACATAGCGAACGGTGCAGGTGTAAATCCGTGCTATGGAATTAGTGTTGGTTTACACAATGTTCCTGGTTCACTTTCAGATTGCACGGGTAGCATGTCTGCGGCCCAGTTCTCCTCTCAATGTGGAAATTTTAATGGTAACCCTCCGTTTTCGTATGTGTGGTCCAATGGAGCTACATCTGATCAGATAACCAATATTTGTCCCGGAAAATACTACGTTGTTCAAACAGATTCACTGGGTTGTGCAGCATCAATGAGTAAAGTTATTAACGAAGGGCCTGGTTATTACAACGGTGTAGAAGAATTAACAAACAACGAAAAAACAATCGTAAAAATCACAGATATTCTTGGTCGAGAGTGCGAGATGGATGCCGGTGAACTTCGGATTGTTCTATACAGAGATGGCTCAATCAGTAAGGTTATTTCACAAGAGTAGTGATGAACTACCTTATTGTGTGCAATTGATGATTGTGATTGTTGAATGAACAACGAGAAGCTATAAGCCGCTGATCCCCTAGAAGATTCGGTTTTGACACCGCTTTGGTTGTCTTTTTACCTAACAGATGTCATTTATGAAGCGTTGAGTTTCACTTATCTTTGAGCAAACCGCTCTATCTATGTGTTTTTCAGCCAGTGCCAGTTTTATTGCAGGAGGTGTTCTTGCTTCCGTTGGAGGATTCTCCGTTGCCATCAATCGCGATCGAAAATTGTTCCCCTTCGCCGCCATTCCTTTTTACTTTGCTGTTCAACAGTTTATTGAAGGATTTATTTGGCTTTCATTTTCCGAGCCACTCGTTCATCATTTTCAACACGAGTTCATTTATCTCTTCTTATTTTTTGCGCAGGTCTTTTGGCCGATTTATGTTCCATGGAGTATATTAATTGCTGAAAAAGACGAAAGATCACGACGTTACCTGAGATTTATCTTGGCCATTGGAGTTCTTGTCGGTGGATATCTAGCAATTTGCTTGGCGGCTTTTCCAGTAAGTGCTCAAATCCATCAGCACCATATCCTTTACGTGCTTGACTATCCGGAATTTAACTTGAATTATAAGGGGATAGCTTACTTCGTAGCAACCGTCATTCCATCCTTTTTTAGCACGGGCAAGGGAATGCGATTGTTTGGAATACTGATTTTTGTTTCCTTGATGATCACCGAAGTAATGTTCCCAGGGTTCGAAATATCCGTCTGGTGTTTTTATGCAGCCATCATTAGTGCTGCAATCCCATGGATTATCTCAAAATCCTATGAAGGAACGAAAAAGCCAAAGGCGCACCCAAAATCAGCTTAATCAAACTTCTTGAAAATCACACTTGCGATGTGACCCCCAAATCCGAAGGTGTTGCTCATGGCATAAGTCATGTCTTTGGCGACACTTTTTACCAATGGAAAATGGAACATGTCTTTGAAGTCAGGCTCTATTTCTGTGGTATTGATGGTTGGTGGAACTTGTCCTTCTTTTAACGCCATCACACAGGCAATGGCTTCAATTGCACCTGCTGCGCCCAACAAGTGACCTGTCATGGATTTTGTTGCAGAAACGGATAAGGTTTGGCGTTCACCGAAGATGCGTTTTGCTGCAATCAACTCGGAATTATCTCCCAAATGTGTTGATGTGGCGTGC
>CANHQC010000082.1 GCA_947462695.1 Flavobacteriales bacterium
AAACACAACAAATAGGATTGACCAGCAACAACATTTAATGGTGGTTGATAACTTGATGGAGAACCATTTGGAGGAAGGTTGCCTGCTGCAGCCATCCCTGTGTTTCCATTACAGGTACCGTTCCAGTTACACGCGACTGGTGCAAGTGAGTTTCCATTGACACCTGCACACGTCTGAGCTAGACTTGCATTAGGCATTGGCCACATGATCCAATCAAAACAACCACCACCTGTTCCGATCATAGACCATTGCAAAGTACCCGTTGTCAATACGTTGATTGTAATGAATGTTGAAACCGTTTCGCCAGAAAGCAAGCATCCAGCATTTATTCCTTGGGGATTTGTACTCGGATTGGAAAATGAACCTGAGGTAAAATCAACAGTATTGTAACTTGGCTGAGTACCTACGATTGGAAAAGAAGGTGTGGAACATCCTGGAACTGCTAAATTGCAATTCACAGGTAACTGTTGAGCATGTAATCCTGTAAATACAACGAAAGAAAAAAGAAAACTATAAATCTTAATCATGTCTCATTAATTTTCACATCCTTCAAAAGGAAATGGTTTTATAGTATCTACTCCAAAAGTTCCAATCTGCACACAACGCACAAGAGACGAATGTGAATTGAACCAGGAAGTAAATTGATCTTCAGTCAATTGATCGATACCTTTTGTAAGCACAAAAACGCGTTGGGTATTGTAATCCAATCGAACATTCTTGATATATGGATTATTTTTCATTTCTACTTCCAATTGAGCCAATTCAGTTTGGTTGTTCAAATCAAGCTTACATTGTGCAAAAAGCGTAGTTTCTGGTTGATCTTGTTGCGCCGAAGCGTTAGAAACAGTCAGTAAGATTAAGAGTGAAAATAAAAAGCGCTTCATTTTTTCGTAGTTTATTACATGACGTATAGCAAATGATTGAAGTTGCCTCATGTTAACTCAAAATTAATGTAAATCACGCTTAAACACAAAAGAGGAAGACAATGCTTCCTCTTTTGTGAATTAATTAACACGTGACCACAGAAATTATAGAAATTTGAACTCTTTTCCGGGATAAACGGCTGAATCGCCTAATTCCTCTTCAATGCGCAACAATTGATTATATTTTGCCATTCTATCACTTCTCGATGCAGAACCGGTTTTAATTTGTCCGGTATTCAATGCCACAGCCAAATCAGCTATCGTACTATCTTCTGTTTCACCACTTCTATGACTCATAACGGATGTATACCCATTTCTCGTTGCCAATTGAACAGCCTCAATAGTTTCAGTTAACGAACCAATTTGATTGACTTTTATAAGGATTGAATTCGCAATTCCTTCGTTTATTCCACGCGCAAGTCTTTTGGTATTTGTCACGAATAAATCATCTCCAACGAGTTGAACTTTATCTCCTAATGCTTCTGTTGCCAATTTCCAGCCTTTCCAATCGTCTTCCGCTAATCCGTCTTCAATTGAAACAATGGGGTATTTTTGACACCAATCTTTCCAGAAATCGACCATTTGTTCGGATGTCAGTTGTTCATTTGTTGATTCCAATACATACAATCCTGAATCATTCTTGTAAAATTCAGATGAAGCTGCATCGAGTGCTATGTGCATATCCTCACCTGGACGGAATCCAGCGTTTTCTATTGCCTCTAGAACAACTTGAATTGCCTCTTCGTTAGACCCGAGGTTAGGTGCAAATCCTCCTTCATCACCCACATTAGTTGACATTCCTTTTTTCTTGAGAACACTTTTCAATTGATGAAACACCTCTGTTCCCCAACGAAGGCCTTCAGAAAATGAAGACGCTCCGAATGGCATCACCATAAATTCTTGAATATCAATTCGATTATCGGCGTGTGAACCACCATTCAAAATATTCATCATGGGTACAGGCATGGTTACCGCACCAACACCCCCGACATACTTAAACAAACTCATTCCAGCCTCTTGTGCCGCTGCTCTTGCTACTGCCAAAGAAACACCAAGAATGGCGTTTGCTCCAAGGACCGATTTATTTTCTGAATGATCCAAGCGAATCATTGCTGTATCAATTCCTTTTTGATCGAAGACATCCATTCCTTGAAGCGCATCATTAATGACCGTATTAACGTTTTTAACCGCTTTCAACACGCCTTTTCCAAGGTAATGGCTTTCATTATCACGCAATTCTACCGCCTCATGAATCCCTGTTGATGCACCGCTAGGTACAGCAGCACGACCAAAAGCACCAGTTGTTGTCCATACATCTACTTCAACAGTTGGATTTCCGCGTGAATCAAGAATTTGTCTTCCGATAATTTTTTCAATATAACTCATTTCTTATTGGATTGCATGTGGTGAATAAATTGATCGAATAAATAGCGTGAATCATGAGGTCCAGCAGATGCCTCTGGATGATATTGAACACTAAATACAGGTTTACCTTTTAACTCTATTCCAGCTATAGTATCATCGTTTAAGTGTTTATGAGTCACTTCAATGTCCGAATTAGAGGAAACACTTTCTTTTGAAATAACGAACCCATGATTTTGAGAGGTAATCTCTCCTTTTCCTGTTTTAAGGTTTAATATAGGATGATTTATTCCACGGTGCCCGTTAAACATTTTTTCAGTTTTCAACCCTTGGCTCAATCCAAGAATTTGATGACCAAGACAGATTCCAAAAACTGGTTTACCTGAATCAACAATAGATTTTACCAAGGCAATACTACTTGGCATTGCAGAGGGATCGCCAGGACCATTAGATAACATAAATCCGTCAGGCTGAAATGACTGTAAATCTTCAAGCGAGGAATCTAAAGGAAATACCTTTACTTGACATCCTCTCTCAACCAGACACCTCACAATATTTTTCTTTACCCCAAAATCGATTAGAGAAACCCTGAATTGAGGATTTTCTGGACTAACCTCGTATGGGTTTTTTGTAGCTACTTTAGATGACAATTCTAGTCCATCCATTGATGGCACTGACTTCAACTGATCTAGTAAAACTGCAGTATCTAATTCATCAGAAGAAATCAGCGCATTCATTGCACCTTTATTTCGGATATGGCGAACGAGTGCACGTGTATCAATGTCTGATATTCCAACCGTATCGCTTTGCCACATTAATTCTTCTAGCGATCCATTTGCAGAACTTCTTGAATACGTTTCGGAAAATTTCTTGGTCACTAATCCAGCAATTTTAATTGAATCGGATTCAACTTCTTCAGGATGAACCCCGTAGTTTCCTATATGAGCTGTTGTCATAATAAGGATTTGACCGAAGTAGGAAGGATCGGTGAACACCTCTTGATATCCTGTCATTCCGGTATTGAATGCGATTTCACCTGTTGTTATTCCTTTTTTTCCGATACTAACACCCTGAAATACAGTTCCATCTGCGAGTACTAAAACGGCGGGATTTCTTTTTTCCATTCAATGAATTTTGGCAAAGTTAGGATTTCAATTTCAATTTAGGTCTTTCAGAAATAAAAAAAGGGGAAACAAATGCCTCCCCTTTTTCCATAAACCTATTAACGTTCATTATTTTGTTTCCTCGTCAGTAGCCTCTGCGCTATCTTCAGTTGCTTCTTCTTCTGAAGCTACATCTTCTGTTGCTGCCTCTTCAGTAACTACCTCTGTTTCCGCTACAGGTGCTTCTTCAACCACTTCTGCTGTAACTTCTACATCTTCAGCCGTTTCTTCAGCCGCTTCAGTAACCTCTACAACTTCTGTTGCTTCTACAACTGACGTATCAGATTCTTTCTTCGCTCCACCTCTTCGAGAACGACGTGTTGTCTTCTTCGCTTTATCGTTGGTGTAAATCTCATTGAAGTCTACCAATTCAATCATACACATTTCAGCGTTATCTCCTAGTCGATATCCTGTGCGAATAATACGCGTGTATCCACCTTGACGCTCTGCGATTTTTGGGGCGATTTCACGGAACAATTCAGTTACCATATCTTTATTCTGAAGGTAGCTAAATATTGTTCTTCTTGAGTGTGTTGAATCAGTTTTTGACTTCGTCAACAACGGTTCTACATATCCACGCAATGCTTTTGCTTTTGCAACAGTTGTATTGATGCGTTTATGCTGGATAAGTGAACACGCCATGTTTGAAAGCATAGCCTTTCTGTGGGCTGCTTTTCTACCAAGGTTATTTACTTTATTACCGTGTCTCATCTTATAATTCTATAGTATTCTTAATCTTTATCAAGTTTATATTTTGATACATTCATACCAAAATTCAACCCTTTACTGTCTACGAGGTCTTCCAACTCTGTCAACGACTTCTTTCCGAAATTTCTAAATTTCAACAAGTCGTTTTTGTTGTAAGAAACCAAATCACCAAGTGTTTCAACATCTGCCGCTTTAAGACAATTTAGCGCACGCACTGAAAGGTCCATATCAACTAGTTTTGTTTTCAACAACTGACGCATGTGTAAAGAAGTTTCATCAAATTCTTCAGTCTCTGCTTTTACTTCACTGTCAAGCGTAATGCGCTCATCAGAAAACAACATGAAATGATGAATAAGAATTTTCGCTGCTTCTTTCAACGCATCCTTAGGGTGAATAGAACCATCGGTTGTAATATCAAAAACCAATTTTTCATAATCGGTCTTTTGTTCAACACGGTAATTCTCAATTGCGTATTTTACGTTCTTGATTGGCGTAAAAATGGAATCAATAAATACAGTCCCAAAAGGAGCAGAAGCATTTTTGTTCTCTTCAGCCGGGACATAACCTCTACCTTTAACGATAGTGATTTCCATTTCGAGTTTAACAGTTGGTTCCATATTACAGATCACTTGATCTGAATTTAGAACTTGGAATGCAGAAGTAAATTTACCAATGTCGCCAGCAGTTAACTTGTCCTGTCCAGATACTGATATTACTACCGTTTCTGTATCTGTTCCTTCAATCTGTTGTTTAAATCGAACTTGTTTTAAGTTCAAGATTATTTCTGTGATGTCTTCTACTACACCTTTTAAGGTTGTGAATTCATGGTCCGCTCCTTCGATTCGAACAGAAGCAATTGCAAATCCTTCAAGAGATGAAAGCAAAATACGGCGCAATGAGTTACCAACAGTGATTCCGTAACCTGGTTCTAACGGTCGGAATTCAAACTGTCCGTGATGCTCATCGGACTGGATCATGATCACCTTATCCGGCTTTTGAAAATCTAAAATAGCCATAACAATGCTTTAATTATTATTTAGAATACAATTCGACAATCAACTGTTCCTTGATGTTTTCAGGGATCATTTCTCGTGAAGGAACACTTAGCACCTTGCCTGCCATATCGGCTGAGTTCCAATCCAACCAGTCGTATTTTTTATTAGAAGCTGTTAACGATGAAGTAATTGCTTCAAGTGATTTGGATTTCTCGCGAACTCCAACAACGTCACCTATTTTCAACGTGTAAGAAGGAATATTTACTAATTCTCCATTCACTGTAATGTGCCTGTGAGACACAAGCTGACGAGCTGCTCTTCGTGTTGGAGCAATACCCATTCTGTATACCGTATTGTCTAAACGCGCTTCGCACAATTGCAATAAATTTTCACCCGTAATTCCTTTCATTCTGGAAGCACGCTCAAAAAGATTTGAAAATTGTCGCTCAAGAATACCATAGGTATATTTAGCTTTTTGTTTTTCTCCGAGCTGGATTGCATATTCAGATTGCTTTCCTCCTCTTCGTTTTGATGGTCCATGTTGTCCTGGGCCATACGCTCGACGATCCAATGATTTATCCGGTCCGAAGATAGGATCACGGAAACGTCGTGCAATTTTTGATTTTGGTCCTCTATATCTTGCCATTTTACGTTTATTTTAGAAGAGCAATCATGAATTAAGGCTTTCCTTCGATGACTTTCACGCTCTTCTAGTGTTAGAAATACTAATTAAACTCGTCTTCTTTTTGGTGGACGACAACCGTTGTGCGGTAGTGGAGTTACGTCAATGATTTCAGTTACTTCAATACCAGCGTTGTGTAAAGCTCTGATAGAAGATTCTCTACCTGCTCCAGGTCCTTTAACAAACACTTTTACTCTACGTAATCCGAAGTCATGTGCTTCTTTTGCAGCATCTTCAGCAGATACTTGTGCTGCGTATGGGGTGTTCTTTTTTGAACCCTTGAAGCCCATTTTTCCAGCCGACGACCAAGAGATTACTTGACCGGCGTTGTTAGTCAAAGAAATAATTACGTTGTTGAAGGTAGCTTGAATATGCGCTTCACCCGCCGCATCTACTTTGACGTTCTTCTTCTTTTTTTGATTCGACTTTGCCATTTATTATTTAATTAAAATACGCTAACGAGCAGTATTACACGTTAACTCTATTTATTATTTAGTCGCTTTTTTCTTATTAGCAACTGTTTTTCTTCTTCCCTTTCTCGTACGAGAATTGTTTTTAGTTCGTTGACCACGGAGTGGTAACCCAGCACGGTGACGAATACCACGTTGACAACCAATATCCATTAATCGCTTAATGTTCAATTGGATCTCAGAACGCAATTGTCCTTCAGTTTTGATTTCGTTTATCGAATTACGAATAGCAGCCAGTTGGTCATCATTCCAATCTTGGACCTTAATGTTCTCGTCGATTCCGTTGTTTACTAAAATTTTCTTAGACGTGCTACGTCCGATTCCGAAGATATACGTTAAACCTATAACTCCTCGTTTGTTTTTTGGTAAATCTATACCTGCAATACGTGCCATACTCTTAAAAATTACCCTTGTCTTTGTTTCATTTTAGGGTTTTTCTTGTTTATCACATAAACCCTCCCTTTACGCTTAACGATCTTGCAATCTGCAGTTCGTTTTTTTACTGATGCTCTTACTTTCATCTTTATTTAATTTTAATAGGTATACCTATTTGTATCTAAATGATATTCTACCTTTAGTTAAATCATACGGTGACATTTCAACCTTTACACGATCCCCTGGTAAAATTTTGATGTAAAACATCCTCATTTTACCTGAAATATGAGCGGTTATTATGTGACCATTTTCGAGTTCTACGCGAAACATTGCATTAGACAATGCTTCGATAATTACTCCATCCTGCTCTATTGACGACTGTTTTGCCATAAATTAAAATCCTGATAATTCATTAGCGGTTCTGCGGCCTTTCACTCTAGTTCCTTCCATTAAACCATCCATGTGACGATTCAATAAATACGACTCAATTTGTTGAAGTGTATCTAACACAACACCAACCATAATCAAAATGGAAGTACCTCCAAAGAACATTGCAAATGCATCATTTACACCAGATATTTTTGCAACCGCTGGTAAAACAGCAATAATTGCAAGAAATAAAGATCCAGGGAAAGTAATCCGAGAAACAAGTACATCAATATACTCTGCAGTTTCCTCTCCTGGCCTTACACCCGGAATAAATCCACCGCTTCGTTTAAGATCATCAGCTATTTTTCTAGGATTGATCATAATTGCAGTATAGAAATACGTGAAAATTATGATTAATAGAGCTAACAAACCGTTGTAAGTTAAACCATAAATATCTCCCAACGTACGCTGTATAAAACTTGAACCTCCCTCTGCCGCTTCTCCTGCAAACAACATGACAGGAATTGTCATAATGGCTTGTGCAAAAATAATAGGCATTACTCCACTTGCATTTACCTTTATTGGCAGGTAGCTTCTTGCTCCTTGTTCGTCAACAGATCGTGCACCAACAACTCTTTTAGCTGTATTTAATGGAATTTTACGAACACCTTGAACAATCAATACAGTTCCTAACACAACAAGCATAAATGCTACGATCTCAAGAACAATCTTAATCAGGTTTCCAGAACCAACTGCGAAACCAAACTCTGCTGTAAATGCTTCTGGAAGTCGAGCTAAAATTCCCACTGTAATAAGTAATGAAATACCATTACCAATTCCCTTGTCTGTGATTCGCTCACCTAACCATACAGCGAACATCGATCCAGCGATTAACACTAGGATTGTCTGCGTCCACCAAAATGTTGATGCATCAACTGGCATTGCTCCTTTTGATTGCACGTAAAGCGTAAGATAGCTTGG
>CANHQC010000083.1 GCA_947462695.1 Flavobacteriales bacterium
CCATGCGACCAGGAATAGAATCCTTCACCTGATTTCACGCCTTTTTTTCCTGCAGTAACCATGTTGACTAATAACGGACAAGGTGCATATTTTGGATTTCCAAAACCATCATGAAGCACTTCAAGAATAGCAAGGCATACATCTAATCCGATAAAGTCAGCCAATTGAAGCGGTCCCATTGGATGCGCCATTCCAAGCTTCATAACCGTATCGATTTCTTCAACTCCAGCTACGCCTTCAAACAACGTATAAATGGCCTCGTTGATCATTGGCATAAGAATTCTATTTGCAACAAAACCAGGGTAATCATTGACTTCAACTGGAACCTTGTTTAATTTCCGAGAAGTTTCCATGATCAATTCAGTAACTGAATCTGAAGTTGAGTAACCTCTTATGATTTCAACCAATTTCATCACTGGAACTGGATTCATGAAATGCATCCCGATTACCTTATCTGGACGATTAGTTACAGCAGCAATTTTGGTAATTGATATGGAGGATGTATTTGTAGCTAAAATGACATTCGGTGAGGTAAGCCGATCTAATTCTGCGAATATTTTCAGCTTCAATTCACTGTTTTCGGTCGCTGCCTCAACAACCAGTTCCACATTTTTCACACCTTCTTCCATGGATGTGAATGTGGTGATATTTGAAAGTGTGAGTGCTTTTTGATCCTCAGTAAGGCTTCCTTTTGTAACCTGTCGATCAAGGTTTTTGGTAATCGTTGCTATACCTTTTTCCAAGGAAGCTGCAGAAATATCAATTAAGGAGACCTGGTATCCAAACTGCGCAAAGACATGAGCGATTCCATTACCCATTGTTCCTGATCCGATGACAGCTACATTTTTCATGACTACAAATTTTGGTTACAAATATACTTTCCTAAAACGAATCTAATTGGATTGGACAGAATTTTATCCTCTGATGTGATGTATTTTTGTGTAATGGAAAAAATTGCTCCGGCTATTCTTTTTTATGATGGAGACTGTGGACTCTGCAATCGCGTGGTTCGGGTTGTATTGCGATTTGAGAAAAATCAAAATATCCAGTTTGCCTCATTAGATTCTTCGTTTACAAAAGAATTTTTTCTCGAAAATGGGGCAGGTGTACCAGATAAAAGCACCGTCTTATTTTATTCCAATTGCCTCATTTACAGTCGATCAGAAGCAGCGTTGCAATTGCTTTCCTATTTAAAATTCCCTTTTCCAATTTTAAAGATTTTTCGCTTGATTCCTGTTTGTTGGCGCGACCGATTGTACAAGTGGATTGCTGCCAACCGCAACCGATTTTTTTCTGCGTATTGTGTGCTTCCAACTGAAGATCAAAAAGCTCGGTTTATTTCCTGAGCGAATTCAGGAAATTAAGTATCGTCTCACATGCCATTTTTAGATCAGAAGGCAATTCAGAAGAATTCCATGGTTCTTTGGAGCCGAAAGTATGGTCGGCACCTTGAATAATGTGAAGCGCATTGCTTAGCCAGTTGGCTAGTTCTTTTCCTTCTGATACTAAAACGGATGTATCTTGATCGCCATGAATAATACAGGTGGGTTTGTGGATCTCTCTACAGCTTTTTTCAATGGAAAGTTCATCCTTGTTTTCCAGAAAATCCTCGTATTGACTATAATTTAAAGGCATTTGTTGTAGGGTGCGGCCATTTAGTATATACCTTTTTCCTTCTACACGCCATTTTGCCAATTCATCACCTGTCGGAAATCGATGCTCAATTGAACTAATTGCTGCAAGTGTTGAAATCGATGTGACTTTTGGATGATTTCCTGCTAACAATGCTATTCCACCACCTCTTGAGTGTCCAACCAGGTGTAGTGCTTTATAAGAAATAGCTTTGTTCTCAATGAAATCGATGACTTGATGTAAATCAAAAAGTTCTGCGGAGTATGTGTTTTCAGCGAATGCATCAAGGTCTGCAAACTGGGAAGGATGTTCTATTGTGGTTCCATTGTGGCTTGCATTGTAGCGAACAAACCCATATCCAGCATCCAGAAAATAGGTTTGCATTAAACGCCAACACCCCCAATTCATGTAGCCCATAAACCCATGAATGAAAAGCACGAGTTGTCCAGAATAATTTTCAGGTAATTGAATGTCAATCAGGCTCTTGCGATTATTGTGACCAATGTATACATCATGTAAATGAAATGCTTCGTTCATACAGCCAAATTTAACGATTCTCGTTCGAAGCCCAATGAAAATGCTATCTTTGTCCTGTTTAGTGTAGCCATTCAATTGGATACGTAAATTGTGAACTATGAAGATCAGTGCATCTATTTACAGTGATTCATCCCGCCCATTAAAAGAGGTGATTGATGACCTTGTTCAGCATCAAGTCGATATGCTGCATGTAGATTGTAACGATGACATTGCTGTGTTTGATGACATTCGTCAAATTCGCACGTGGTGTGATTTACCCATTGATCTGCATATCATCACTTCGAATCCCGAGAAGTATTTCGACCTTTTGATAGAGGTGCCTGTTGATTACGTTACTTTTCAGTTTGAACAATTGACGGAACCGTTAATTTTTCCCGAAAATATTACTGGAAAGAAAGGATTGGCGGTAATCACTCCGACTTCAATTGACGTATTTGAAGAATACTCGAACTTTGATTTCATTTTGATCATGGCCACTATACCAGGTCAAAGCGGAGGGGTTTTCGATCGATTTAACTTTACCAAAATTCGACAATTCAGAAAAAAATATCCCGCAAAATCAATCCATGTAGATGGTGGAGTGAACGGTGAAGTATCGTTCATCCTCAGAAATATGGGCGTGAGTAGTTCCGTTTCGGGATCATATCTATTTAAAGGTCCAAGTATTGGTCATGCGTTATTGAATTTGACATCTCGAAGTATTGAGTCAAATTACCTTATCGAAGACTTCATGATTCCGTTCGACGAATCTCCGGTTATTTCCAAAAATGAATTGTCGTTGAAAGGTCTGTTGATTGCGATCGAAGAAGGGAACATGGGATTCTGCATGGTGGTGGATGAAAAAGGAAAGCTTGAAGGAATTGTTTCCTCTGCGGACATTCGCAAAGGATTAATCCGAAAATTTGATTCGATAAGTGAACTTAATCCGATGGAATTAATCAATGTCAACCCAATTCACATTGGATCAGACCAGTCCGTTATCGATTTACTGCAAAAAATTAAAAAGACGGCATTTCCAGTGATGTATTTGCCGGTAGTTGACAAACAAAATATAGTAGTGGGCAGTCTTCAATTTGTCCACTTAATTAAAGGTGAAATATGATCATACAATTAAAATCTACCGTTTCAAACGAACGAATGAGCGAATTAGCCTCTTCGATTAAAGCATTTTCTATACGTTATAATGAGAAAAACTATCTGATTACCGGTTCAGGAATGAAAGAAGTGCCTGCTGCCATTGAATCGGATGTAGAGCACCATTGGGTATTTGCTAACGACATGCAGCTTTCGTCCAAGAAGTTTCAGTCTGAAAAACGTGTAGTTAAGATTGGATCAGTTGAGATTGGTGGAAACACTAACAATACTATATTAATTGGCGGACCATGTTCAGTAGAATCTGAAGGCCAAATTAGGCAATCCGCAGAGTTGCTCGTTGGATTAGGACTGACAACCTTACGAGGAGGATGTTACAAACCGCGCACTAGTCCGTATTCGTTTCAGGGACTTGGATTGGAAGGATTGAAGTTGTTAGCAAAAATGCGCGAAGAATTCGGGTTAAGTGTAATTACAGAAGCGCGCGATGCTACTCATATTGACGAGATAATTGCGTATTCAGATGTGATTCAAGTAGGAGCAAAGGCGATGTATGATCAAGGGATTCTTAGGGCTTGTGCAAAAACACAAAAACCAGTATTGATCAAACGAGGTTTCGGTACAACACTTCAGGAATTTGTTCAAGCTGCTGAGTTTGTCTTGTCTGGAGGTAATCAAAATGTTGTTTTGTGTGAAAGGGGAATCCGAACGTTTGAAACAGGTACTCGATTTACGTTAGATTTATGCGGTGTCGCTTGGCTTCAGGAACATACGAACTTGCCAATTATTTTAGATCCTTCCCATGCGATGGGGTATGCTTATGGTGTAGCTCCATTGGCAAAAGCGTGTGTGGCAATGGGAATAGATGGGTTGTTAATTGAAGCTCACCCAGATCCTTCTGTGGCAAAGTCAGATGCTTCGCAGCAATTGAATCACCAAGAATTTGGTGCGTTGTTAAATGCCTTACGACCAGTTGCAGAAAGTGTTGGTTATAAAATAGTTTGATGTTATATCTTGAACAAAATATTAAAGGTCTTTGCTCAAAAAATGGTATTCAGTTTACCGATTTTTTGAACGATTTAGATGCGGATAATGTGCACGAACTAACGGTATTCGACCTTGAAGCAATTGCAGAGGAATATGAGGTGGACCTTCTTTCGCTGCTGTTTAAACCCATGTTCGTTTCGGATTGGTTAGGGCAAAAATTGAAAAAAATTAAACTTCTTGTGCTGGACGTGGATGGTGTAATGACCGACGGTGGAATGTACATGACGGAGAATGGCGATCACATCAAAAAATTCAATACAAAAGATGGTTTAGCTATTCAGCATGTCGTAAAGTCATCGACTCAGCTGGCTATTATTTCATCAGGCTTAGTTCCTGAAATGGTTAAGGCTCGGGCGAAAATGTTAGGTATTCAGCATTGTTACATCGGTACAGAACCAAAACTTCAAGTCCTTCACCAACTCATTGATGCGTTGAAAATTAATCTTGATGAAGTGGCGATTATTGGTGATGATGTCAATGATTTACCTGTGATGCGATCTGTTGGACTCGCAGTTTGTCCTTCTGATGCGGTTAATGCGGTGAAAAGTGAATCGCACATCATTCTAACAAAAAAAGGAGGTCAGGGATGCGTTCGTGAATTCATCGATAGTTATTTACTAAAAAAACCGTTAGGGTAGTACCATGAAAAAAATTACGATTGGAATCATAAAAGAAGGAAAGGTACCACCTGACCACAGGGTTCCACTGACGCCAAAACAATGTGGAATGATTCAGTCCACGTATTCCAATGTCGAAATTCTCGTTCAAGCCAGTCCTGTCCGTTCGTTTAAGGATGAGGAGTACAAACAGGAGGGTATTCGTGTAGTTGAATCGCTTGAAGAGGCAGACATTGTTTTTGGTGTAAAAGAGGTGAATGTAGCTGATTTGATTCCAAATAAAACGTTCTTCTTTTTCTCCCATACGATTAAAAAACAACCCTATAATCGAATGTTACTTCAAGCTGTATTAGATAAAAAAATTCGGCTTGTGGATTACGAGACATTAAAAAACAAGCAGAATAAGCGTGTCATTGGTTTTGGTCGTTATGCTGGAATTGTTGGAGCTTACAACAGTTTCAGGACTTACGGATTGAAATCAGGCAGGTATGAGTTAAAACCAGCACATCTTTGTAAGCATCGTTTAGAAATGGAGGAGGAGATGAACAAAATTGACCTTCCATCTGATTATAAAATCGTTTTGACGGGCTTTGGTCGAGTAGGTCATGGCGCAAGAGAAATTATAGACCGTCTTCCAATTAAAGAGGTTACACCAGAAGAATTAATAAGCAGCTCGTTTGATCAGCCTGTCTTTGCTCATTTGGAACTTGAAGACTACTACCAACGGAAAGATGGTAAGCCTTTTGAAAAGAGTGATTTTTACCAATCTCCTCAAGAATACAAATCGTCATTTGCCAATTATTTACCCCACTGTGACATGTATATCCCATGTCATTTTTGGAGTGATAAGTCACCCATAATCATCTCAAAAAGTGAGTTAAAAATGGCGTCTAATCGTCTAGCTGTGGTTGGTGATATTTCGTGTGACATTGACGGACCAATCGCCTCAACTATTCGTGCGAGTAAAATGAGCGATCCCATTTATGGGTATGATCCGCAGACCGAACAGGAGGTCGATTTCTCAACTGAAGGTGCAATTGCCGTAATGGCGGTTGACAATCTTCCATGTGAATTGCCGAAAGATGCGTCTGAAGATTTTGGTAACGAGTTAATTCGCATCGTTTTACCTAATTTGCTTCAGTCAGATCCAGACCTCATGATAGATCGCGCTGCAATTACTACTTTCGAAGGAGAATTAAACGAACCATATTTGTATTTACAGGATTACGTAGATGGAAAAGAAGCATAGCAAAGGAGATAAGCGCGTTATTCGAGGTTGGCTTTTTTACGATTGGGCTAATTCGGTGTATCCGTTGATCATTTCTTCGGCCATCTTTCCCATTATGTACGAAAGTTTGACGAGTATAAAAGACGGTTCAGGCAAAACAATATACGATACCATTTCATTTTTTGGGATGGAGATGAAGAACACTGCCTTTTATGCTTATTTGGTCGGCGTATCCTATTTAGTTGTTGCACTTATCTCACCACTTTTATCGGGAATTGCTGATGTTACGGGGAAGAAAAAACGCTTTCTTCAATTTTTCTGCATTTTAGGCGCTTCATCTGCTTCCTTGCTCTATTTTTTTAACCCATCAAATGCCGGTAATGAATTCACTCCTTACGTTATTGGGTGGGATATTTTGCCGCTATTTTTCGCGAGTATTGGGTTTTGGGCAAGTTTAGTGTACTACAATTCGTACTTACCTGAAATTGCTGATCCTGAAGATCACAATGTCATAAGCGCTAAAGGATTTTCAATGGGGTACCTTGGGAGTTCCATTTTGCTGATTGTTATTCTTGTCCTGACACAATTTACACAGTTGATGCCTATTCGCTATGCTTTTCCGTTGGTTGGTTTGTGGTGGATTGGATTCGCAATGTTTACTTTTTCCCGATTGCCGCACGTCGATGCGGTGCGCAAAGAAAATGTATCTGTAGTAAAGGCAGGTTTCAATGAACTGCGCCTCGTATGGAAAGATATTAAGTCACGGTTGGTTGTTCGCCGATACATTGCGAGTTACTTCATGTTTAACATGGCTGTTCAGACCGTTATGATAATGGCTACAGCATTTGCGAATAAAGAAATTGTGGGCATAAAAACACAGGATTTGATTGTGAGTATCTTGCTCATTCAATTTTTGGGAATCCTTGGTTCTGTTGTGTTTTCTAAATTGGCAACTCGTTTTGGTAACCGGTTAGGCTTGTCAATTGCCATTGTAATCTGGATTGGGCTTTGCCTGTTCGTTTACTTTTTCGTCTTTTTGCCTTGGCAATTTTACATCGCAGCTTCAATCGTGGGATTGGTAATGGGTGGTATTCAATCACTTGCACGTTCAACCTATTCGAAAATGTTACCCGAAACAGAAGACCACGCTTCCTACTTTAGTTTCTTTGATGTCAGCGAGAAAATCGGATTGGCAATTGGTACAATCTCTTTTGGATTAATTGAGACGTTTACTGATATACGAACGTCAGTATTGGCGCTTGTGGTATTCTTTATTGCCGGAATTATTCTATTGCTACGCGTGCCGATCAAATAAGAAAGAGCTGCCTTTTTCAAGACAACTCTTCTCACTATTTTGGTTACCCTTATTTCTTGTAAAATGGCAATTTCACCACTTTCGCTTTGATTCCTTTTTCACGAATTTCAATGAAAATTTCAGTTTCCAATACACTATTTGGTAACGTAACGTAACCTAATCCAATTCCGAGTTTCATCGATGGCGACATGGTTCCTGATGTTACTTTTCCGATCTCATTTCCTTCTGAATCAAGAATGCGGTAATCGTGTCGTGGAATTCCTCGGTCGATCATTTCAAACGCCACTAACTTGCGACTTACACCCGTTTCTTTTTGTTGTTTTAACAGATCGGAATCCACAAAGTCTTTCGTGAATTTGGTAATCCATCCCAATCCTGCTTCAATTGGTGAAGTTGTATCGTCAATGTCATTTCCGTATAAACAGAATCCCATTTCTAATCGTAAGGTATCCCTTGCAGCAAGTCCAACCGGTTTAATACCAAACGAAGCTCCTGCTTCAAACACACGGTCCCAAACC
>CANHQC010000084.1 GCA_947462695.1 Flavobacteriales bacterium
ACAATAAAGGATATTTTGGGTCAGGAACGAACGGCACGAATTTCAATGACTTTTGGCAATTTGACTTAACGTCACTTTCACTGAACGAATCTCTGACTGAAGAAACGCGGATTTTTCCAAATCCAACAAATGGTGAATTTACCATTCAACTTCCTTCTGTAATTGATTACCAATTTCCACTAACCATGGAAATCGTCCACACGAATGGTACTGTAATGGATAAACAAGTCGTTGAATCTTCAGTACAACACATTCAATTAAACAACAGAATACCATTTGGTATTTATTCTGTCAACCTGCGAAAGGATCAGGAAATACTGCTCACAAAAAAAATACTTTACAATTGAGAATTATGCGCATACTATTAGTCATATATAGTTTAACCTCACTTTTTCATTTATCGGCTCAACTCGAAAATAGTTGGGTGAAGAAAAATGATTTTGGAGGATTGAAACGTGAACGTGCCGTAGCATTCGCTATCGGTAATTACGGTTACATCGCAACTGGAGTAGATACAGCTGAAGTTGTTTTGAATGATTTATGGCAATACGACCCTTCAAATGATACGTGGTCTCAAAAAGCGAATTTACCGGGCTCTCCGCGCAGAGATGCTGTTGCATTTTCCGTGGATGGAAAAGGTTATGTAGGCACAGGTATTGATGCCGATGAAGCATTAGGCGCCAATAAATTAAAGGACTTTTGGTCGTATGATCCAGCTTTAAACACTTGGGCTCAAGTTGCTGATTATCCGGGTGTTGGCGGATTAGGTTTGTACTTTGCAACTGCTTTTGATTTAGATGGGAAAGGTTACGTATGTTGCGGAAAAGTAGGCCCAAATTCATACTCGAATCAACTTTGGGAATATAAACCGAGTTTAAATCAGTGGACGCAACGAGCAAATTTTCCGGGTGGAGTACGCTATCAATTGGCCTCGTTCTCAATAGGTTTATATGGCTATGTAGGACTTGGTGCTGATCAAGACATCTTAAGAAAAGATTTCTGGAGATACAACGCTGGATCTAATCAATGGACTCAAATTGCAAACTTACCGGCAAGTGAACGAGCAGCAAGCGTGACGTTTTCCATTGGGAACAGGGGATTTGTTTGTATGGGAACAGATGGTGGATTATTAGACGATTTATGGGAATATATTCCTGAAATAGACTATTGGGTGAGCCGAGCGCCTTATGGCGGATCAGAACGCAAGAATGCCGTAGGATTCGTTGTCAATAATAAAGCATACGTGGGTACCGGAAATGGATATACTGGTAAAAAACAAAGCATTGAAGAATACACACCAATGCAATTAGTTGGTTTAAACGACCCTAGTTTAGCTCAAATTTCCATTTTCCCAAATCCAACGGCAGATTATTTTCGAATTGATCATAAATCGACAGAGCCTTTAAGCGTAGCAATTTTTTCAGTTTCAGGAAAACTCGTTTATGAAAACAATTCTCTTGAAGACAATGAACCAATCGACGTAAGTAATTTACAAACTGGGAGTTATATAGTACGCGTGTCTTTAACCAATCAACTCTCCGTCTTTTCAACACAACTATTGATTTCAAACAAATGAGAAAATATTTGATTTTAATTATACTTGCCTCTACTTGTGCCCTTTACGCTCAGGATTCATGGCAGCAATTGGATTCAGTTAATGGTCCGTCTAAAGGCAGTTGTGCCGCTTTCGTTATTCAAGGCGAAGGGTTTGTTGTTGGCGGATTAGACGATTTTGGCTTTAAGCGCAAGATGTATTCTTACGATCCTTTTCAAAATGATTGGGACGATGAACTTTCATTGGGCGGATTGAATGGATCTGGTCTTGATAGAGCATCAGCCACATCATTCTCTATCAATAATAAAGGTTACGTCTGTTTAGGACAAGGACAAACCAATCCGTATTTCAAAGATTTATGGGAGTACAACCATGAAACGGAGGCTTGGACACAAAAGGCCGACTTTATTGGAACTGCCAGAAGGCAAGCCATAGGATTCTCAGTGGATGATTTTGGATACGTAGGAACTGGACAAGATGCCGCCGGATTGTGCAACGATTTTTACAAGTTCGATCCTACAACGAATACTTGGTCGCAACTGAATGATTTTCCTGGAACACCAAGAAGACAAGCCGTTGGATTTGCAATGGGTGGAGAAGGATACGTTGGAACAGGAGACGATGGCGTATTGCGAAAAGACTTTTGGATGTACCTGCCGACAACTGATACATGGATTCAGAAAGCCGATTTCCCGGGAACAGCTAGAGCTGGAGCAACTGGTTGGGGTGTGTTTCCAACCGGATTTATTGCAACTGGTGAGGATATCAATTTTGAATATAAAAAAGACGTTTGGGAATACAATTACTTCAGCAACTCTTGGGTACAACGGGCTGATTTACCTGGCGCAGCCAGAAAAAATGCCATTTCCTTTGTGATTGACGGAATTGCGTATTTAGGAACCGGATTTAACGGCTCATTTATGGATGACTTTTATAGTTATACAGGTATCGTTGGATTGAAAGATGAAATCATCGCTTCAATAGAGGCATTTCCAAATCCTACAACTGATCGCTTTATTATCAAAAGTAAAGTACCCTTGCGTTCGGATCAGTTAGAGATCTATTCGATTACTGGACAAAACGTATCGTCAAGTTTCAATTTCGTGTGTACGCCGGAAGGTGGGGAAATCAATTGCACGAATGCCGTTACAGGAAATTATATTGTCCGTATTCATGTTGATAATCAACAGATTTTGAATTGTAAATTGACAAAAATATGATGATACGCTCGTTTATTTTGGTCATTGTTTTGGTCATTTTTGGCTGTACTTCACGTCCGCCCGAACAGAATAACATCAAGGAAAAAGAGAATAAAACATCCACCGCTCCAATGTATCAGGTTGTGATCACGGAGAATCGTGGTGGATTTGGGTATCAAATTTTGAAAGACGGTAAGCTCGTTATTGATCAACCGACTATTCCCGCTATTCAGGGAAATCAATTTTTTTCTACTCGTGAAAAAGCTCAAAAAACTGCTGATTACCTTACAGAGAAACTCAAGAAAGGCATCTTCCCTCCTACTTTAGCTGTTGAGGAACTTGATAGTCTAGATGTCTTAAATTAAAAAACCCATGCAGCTGTATTTTCTGAAGCTTCAGAAAACACGATTAGGATTGCCGATAAACGCTGTAATCTGCTGTTAGAAAAATCCAATCCTTTCGGCTGCAGCCCGCCATTGTTTACCTAAGACGTTCCTTAAGGTCAAATAGGTAAGCTTCAAGATGAAACTGCATGGGCTCCGCATAGCGGATAGGTCACTGCGCTATCACTGTAGCGGTACCTCTTTAACAAAAATAGTGAATTATATAGACTTTTTTAACTCCGCTAACTCCTTTTGAAGGTCTTCTAATTCGCGCTGTTTATTTCTCAATCGCGCTGCTCTGGGAATATAACCAAATGCATATCCAAACAACATACTGAAAATGATAATCATTGAAAGCGGAGCAGTTCGATATGCGATGAGTAAATGAACGCCGGTTGAATTCCAGTTTAAAGTGGCAAAAATCACTCCAATGATTCCAGCCAACGCGCTTAGTATAAACTTTATTTTTTCTTTTACGGGTAAACTGATCCAAAATTGCTTCATGACTAGAATTTTATCCGAAAATAGGAAAGAAATGGTGAAAAGTTGAAATTCTCTTATATTTGCGACGAAAAAAAAGCGTTCATGGCAACTACAGCAGAAATTAAAAATGGCTTGTGTATCAAGTTAAATGAAAAACTCTTTCAAATCATTGAATTCCAACATGTGAAACCAGGTAAAGGCCCAGCATTTGTGCGTACAAAAATGCGTCAAATTGAATCTGGAAAAGTTCTTGATCACACGTTTTCTGCCGGACATAAAATTGATACTGTTCGCATAGAAAACCGCGAGTATCAGTATTTATATCAAGAAGGAAGTGATTATGTTTTCATGAACAATGAATCTTTTGAGCAAGTCAATATCCCGGGTAAAATGATCGAAAAGCCATTGTTTTTAATGGAGGGAATGATTTGCAATATCCTATTTCACGCAGAGGAAGAGACGCCGTTGGTAGTGGAATTGCCAATGTATATTATCTCTGAAGTTACGTATACTGAACCAGGAGTTAAAGGAGATACAGCCACTAACTCAATGAAACCAGCAACGATTGCCACTGGTGCAGAAGTAAAAGTGCCGTTGTTCATCGATAATGGTGAAGTGATTAAAGTAGATACACGAACTGGCGTTTACGTCGAGAGAGTGAAGAACAAATAATTGAAACGAAGGAGCTAAGCTCCTTTTTTTATGCGCAAACATTTTTATCTTTTACGGGTTACTAATAGAAACAGTTGCCATGAATGATGATTTTATCAATCCAATAGATCCAGATAAAATAACTGAAAATCCGCATTCACTTGCCTATCCCCATCACGCAGGAAGTGCAGTTGTTAAACCTATTGATCAAGGCAAAATGAAAGGTCGGGCAGTTTCAGCCATGGAACATCAAACCGATATGCAGCTGCAACAAATCTATGAACAAATGCAGCTGTTGGCAGCACAAGCCAATAAGTTAAGTGATCGAAAGAAAATTGCTGAATTCATTTATTTGGCAGAGATGCGTTTCGAACCGCTTATTAACCACACGTATTTTCTCTATCAGCGGGAATCAGGAGAATATGTATTATCGATGATTGGACCGGATCAGTGGGGCAAGTCGAAATCACTGCCAACTTATATTGCCACCATTAAATTACTTGCAGACCACACGTGGGATATTCAAGATAAAAATCCAAATGTCGATTTCGGCAGTTAATTTATCGGACATAAACCCACTCCCTTTCACTGGATAGGTTTTCATCAAACTGATACCTGTCCTCGCTATATAACTTTAGTTGATCTATACTCTCCAATTCATTTTGAATAAGGTATCGCGCCATTTTACCACGCGCATGTTTGGCATACATCATAACCGTTTTATACTCCCCATTTTTGTATTCTTTAAAAATTGGCGTGATCATGTCAACGTGAAGTTTTTTTGGATGTATAGCTTTTGCATATTCAGTTGATGCTAAATTGACTATAACTTCACCTTTTTCAGACTCTTTATTTAAGTGCGAAGTCAATTTATCTCCCCAGAATGCATAAAGATTTTTACTTTTCGATGAGACCTCCCATTTTGTACCCATTTCTAATCGGTATGGAAACATTAAATCCAACGGTTTAAGAATTCCATATAACCCAGATAGAATCCTCAATTTTTCTTGAGCCTTATTGAGTTCCTCTGTAGTCAATGTTTCAGCGCTTAATCCTCTATATGCTTCTCCGTTGAAGGTAAAAACGGACTGAAAAACTGAATCAGTGAGAGCTGTTGGAAATTCCCATGACGAATAGCGTTGCGCATTTAACTCCGCTAAATCACTTGAAATATGCATCAATTCAATGAGTTTAGTCGGTTTCAATCTTTTGAGTTTAGAAACTAATTGAGTTGTTTCTTTTTGAAAACATGGAATAGAGTACTTATCTACCTGAACCGGACATGCCGAATGCAAAGATTTCGCTGGAGATAACAGAATTTTCATAGTGCAATTTTACTTCAATTAACGGTAATCTATACGAAATGTTCGAGAATTTAATTGAATCGAACATCTGAACTTGGTTTTTAGCTATTTTAGCGCTAGAACTTTAAAATCAAACTATGAAACGGATAACTTTTATCCTGACTATTTTTCTTTCAACGCTGTCTTTTTCTTTTTTATACGGACAACAAAGTCAAGAGTCAGGAGTGATTTATTGCGATTATGTTGGCATTTCCCGCCCGCTTTATGAATTAGCCAAGGAAGATCCTATTAATCTCAGAAAACTCGAGAAACAGAACATTAAAAAGGCTAAACAAAAAGAGGAAGAGTGGATTTCCAAGGATAAGAAATACAGGAAACCAAACAAATATGAATTTTCTGCTGATTCCGATGGTGCACAATACGGAAACGATGAGTACCTCCTACAACGTGCAGATGGAACTAGAAAATCACCAACTACAAAAGTCAACGTAAATGGTATAAATAACGGTTCTTACCCCCATGATCCGTCAGGTGCAGCTGGACCGAATCATTATATGCAAGCAGTAAATGCAACAACGTATCGAATCATTAATAAAACAACCGGAACAACGCTTATTACCGGTTCTTTGGGTAGTCTTTGGTCTCCTGCCACACCTAATGATGGCGATCCAATTATTATGTATGACCGATTTGCTGACCGTTGGTTTATCTCTCAGTTTGGCGTTTCTGGAAATAAAATATTTGTTGGTGTATCCACTACAAATGACCCAGGAGGTTCATATTACACCTACTCTTTCACATCACCTCAGTTCCCGGATTATTTGAAATTTTCGATTTGGCATGACGGTTATTATATGACATCAAACCAATCTTCGCAAAAAGTATTCGCGTTTGAGCGATCAGTTATGTTGACTGGTGGTAATGCACGTGCCGTATTTGCTTCATACAATCCACCAGATGGAGGAGGTTTTTTCTGTCCTCTACCAGCTGATGCTGACGGAAACCAAGGACTTCCTCCAAGTGGAGCATGTCCAATTTTCTCGTACTCAGACAATGGTTGGGGTGGCGGAAACACAGACGCTGTTCAAATCTACCAAATGGCCGTTAACTGGACTCCAACTACTCCAACTGCAAGCATCTCGTTTGTTTCAGCTGTTCCAACTGCCGCATTTGATGGGTCGTACAACGCATCATGGAATGATATTGCTCAACCAGGAACAACTCAAAAACTTGACGGTATTGGTGGTGTATTAACCTATCGCGCGCAATGGCGTAAATGGAGTGGATATAATTCTGTTGTATTGACATGGGGTGTTAGAATAAGTGCAACCCAAAGAAGTATTATGTGGGCTGAAATAAGGCAAAACCAGACAACAGGAGCGTGGTCAATGTATCAACAAGGTGTTTACACACCAGATACTTACTACCGCTGGGTTAGCTCAATCGCAATGGATGACGCAGGGAATATTTCTTTGTGTTACACGAAGTCAGGATCTACTACTATTTATCCTGGATTGTATTACACAGGTCGTTTGGCATCAGATCCTATCAATCAGATGACTTTTGCTGAAGCAACAGCTATTGCTGGTACAGTTTCTCAAACCGGTGGAATCAATCGTTGGGGTGATTATTCTCACACTTCACTTGATCCAGATGGTGCAACTTTCTGGCACACTGCAGAATGGGGAGGCGGGAATGCATCGAATCCGAAAAGAACGCGTATTTATTCTTTCCAACTAGCGTCTTCGAATACAGCGAATGTCTCTATTACTTCAAGTGATGCGGATAATATTATTTGTTCTGGACAAAGTGTAACGTTCACTGCTACGCCAAATAACGGTGGAACTGCACCAACTTATCAATGGCAAGTGAATGGCTCAAACGTAGGGACTAACAGCTCAACTTATACAACTACTTCGCTTTCTTCTGGAGCAGTTGTTACATGTATCATGACTTCAAATCAAAGCGGTGTAATTGGTAGCCCTGCAACTTCAAATGGTATTACGACAACTGTCGTTCAACCTACTGAACCAACGATTTCTATCAATGGGACGAATACAATTTGTGCAGGAACTGCAATAACATTCACAACTTCAACTTCGAATAGTGGATCTAGCCCATCGTACCAGTGGCAAGTGAACGGAACAAATGTGGGATCAAATAGTCCTGTATTCGTTTCGAGTACATTAACAAATGGCGCCCAAGTTACTGTAACATTGACTTCAAGCGCAAACTGTGCTAGTCCTACTTCGGTAACATCATCTCCTTTCGTTGTAACTGTTAATCCAACTCCATCAACCCCAACAATAACAAATAGTGGCGGAGTATTAATTTCAAGTTCAGCTACAGGAAATCAATGGTACTTGA
>CANHQC010000085.1 GCA_947462695.1 Flavobacteriales bacterium
CGGTATATTCGGTACATCTTGTTGAAGGCGATCGAAATACGTAACAATAAACTTCTGATCAACCGCCGTTAACCAGGATGTTACAAGCGCACTAGGCTTCAATTTTTCCACGCTCTCAAGCAATGCATCGTATGGTAAACTCTGTCCCAGGTAAAACGTGTTTCTTCCGTTTCTTCTCAATACATAATGGTAGTAAAGAAGACTGATCTCGTGCCATTCGTGCTCGGGCAAGAACAGCAATACATTATCAGTTTTGGACTGAGGAACAGGAAGTTTATCCAATTCTGAAATTAGTTTTTGGCGAATTAAATTGGAAATAAAATGTTCTTGTGCAGTTGTGATTGAACCCACAAGCCACATCACTCCTATTCGGTCCAGAAAAGGAATCAACTTCTCACTAAACATGCGTTCAATACCGATTGATGCAATCAATTCTTCAAGGACGTTTTTAAACTGACATTCGTCGATATCTAACAACGCTAGTAACATCAACTCAATGCTATTGTCTTTGACATTTGAGCCTTTTATTTCCCAAACCTTGTCCTTAATTTGATCACGGGACAAGTCAGCAATCCGAGAAATTTTTACCCCGCTATTATTGAGCAATGCCACATTAAGTAACAATGTTAACTCCTCATCTGAATACAACCTGATCTTCGTATCAGTGCGTTCGGGTATGAGAATTCCGTATCGTTTCTCCCAAATTCTTATTGTATGGGCTTTGATACCGGTAAGTACTTCTAAATCTTTTATTTTATATTCTGCCATTGCACCTTCAATGCATCAGTTGCTTCGGAATATACCCTGAAACAGTATGTCTCAACGGTTAAACAAGCCCTTCAAGGAATTGTTTAAACTACGCAGTAAATTATTTTATCTTTGTTTGGGATTGTCAATATAATGAATCAACTGAAAAATTTATTTCTTGTCTTTCAACGATGTTTTTCAACACACCTGGTGGTTGTTGTCTTTCTTATGACTTCATCCTGTGGTGATCACGTGCCTTCTGCGGAGACAACAACTGAAACAGAGGATTACCTTGAATTTCGATCCCTTTACTTAGGTCAATATGGACTTCCAGCGCTGCTTATGATTCCAGATGAAACGGCCAATATTGGAGCAACCACCGAGCCTGAAATCCTGCATGAAGACGGTGACTTTTTATGGACAATTAAAGCCGGTCCAAATTTTACACTTCGCATTGAAGATTTTGGAGATTACAGCAAAAGGCTTGAGGATAAAAAGAAAGAACTAGCTGAACAAAACAAGTTTACTATCCGTTACATGACTAATGAACCGGGTTTGATAGTGTACGAACAAACACTCATTGTGAAAGGGATGAAAAATGCACCTCCTAAAGTGGGCGTTGAACACAGTTCGTTGCATGTTTATGGACAATCGAAAATTAACGGCATTTACTACGAATTACAAAGTCCTGACCAAGGCTTTTCGAAATACAACCGTCATACGGTCAATTTAATGGCCAAAAGTATCCGATCTTTTAAAGCTATACGATCAACAACAGCAGATATAAACTAGTCAATATTTTTTATGAATCACCCAACACGGGAACAAGTCCTTGAAGTACTTGGATCCATTACCGAACCAGATTTAAAAAAAGACATCGTTTCAGCCAACTTAGTTGAAGACTTACAGATTAATGCAACTGAAATTTCAGTAATCGTTCAAACGGTTAATCCAGCCATGCATGCGAGAAGACGGATGCAAGAAGCAGTTGAATTTAACCTCAAACGGGTTTTTGGAAAAGATATTCAGGTTAATTGCCAAGTAAAAGGTATGCCTGCCGATGCAAAAAAGGCTCAGCGAAAAATTCTACCGGATGTAAAACACATTATTGCCGTCGCTTCAGGAAAAGGTGGTGTGGGTAAATCAACCATTACAGCCAATTTAGCCGGAGGCTTGTTGAAAGCGGGTTATACAGTCGGAATTGTTGATGCGGATATCTACGGGCCTTCAATGCCAACGATGTTCGATGTTGTAAACGAACGACCAACCATGATTGATGTGGATGGTGAACAGAAAATCAATCCGGTGAATGCGAATGGAATAAAACTCCTTTCTATTGGATTTTTCACAGATCAGGACAATGCTGTCGTTTGGAGAGGTCCAATGGCTGCAAAAGCAATGACGCAATTGTTTACCGATGCACATTGGGGCGAATTGGATTTCTTATTAATTGATCTTCCACCTGGTACAGGAGATATTCACCTTTCACTCGTTCAAACTGTCCCGTTAGATGGTGCTGTGGTCGTTTCTACACCCCAAGAAGTGGCATTAGCGGATGCACGTAAAGGAGTGAATATGTTCAAAATGGATACGATTAATGTCCCTGTCCTTGGAATTGTTGAAAATATGGCTTGGTTTACACCCGCGGAATTGCCCGACAACAAATACTATATTTTTGGAAGAGACGGAGCAAAAAATCTGGCTGAAGGATTACGTGTGCCTTTCCTAGGACATATTCCACTTGTACAAAGCGTCCGGGAAGCAGGTGATTTAGGCAGACCTGCTGTGTTCCAAGAAAATACGCCAACATCAAATGCGTTTGATGAATTAGTTCGTAATTTTGTCTCCACTTTACATAGTCAAAAAAAGTAAAGTAACCCGTGTAAAAATGATAGATAAAGGTATACTAACCGATAAAGTCAATCGCGCCATTGAGGAATTGCGCCCATTTCTGCATGCTGATGGAGGCGATATGGAGTTGGTAGAAATTACAGAAGACCCAATCGTACGTGTTCGTTTACTCGGAGCATGCAGTTCTTGTTCAATGAGCATGATGACGCTCAAGGCTGGTTTGGAAGAAGCAGTAAAAAAGGCAGTGCCAGAAATAATAGCTGTTGAGGCAGTTGAGTTATAAGAAATAAAAAAGAGGCTTTCGCCTCTTTTTCTTTTTTGGTGTTTACCTGTTATTTTGCCGCAGCATATCTACGCGCAACCTCATCCCAATTAATCACGTTAAAAAACGCGTTGATGTAATCAGGACGGCGATTTTGATAAAGAAGGTAATACGCATGCTCCCATACGTCCAGTGCTAAGATTGGTGTTCCATTGCATCCCTCACCCATAAGCGGATTATCTTGGTTGGCTGTAGAACACACTTCCAGTTTTCCGTCAGTTACACACAACCATGCCCAACCTGAACCAAAACGAGTAGCAGCAGCTTTTGAAAATTCTTCTTTAAAGCTTGCAAATGAACCAAATGCCGAATGAATCGCATCTGCCAGTTCACCTGTAGGCTCACCACCACCATTCGGACTCATCACTTGCCAAAACAAGTTGTGGTTCCAAAATCCACCGCCATTATTGCGTACTGCAGGCTTGTCTTTGCATATTTTGAGAATTTCTTCAATTGTCATGCCTTCCATATCTGTTCCAGCAACAGCAGCGTTTAAATTTGTTGTATACGCGTTATGGTGCTTTGAATGATGGATTTCCATGGTACGCGCATCTATGTGCGGCTCAAGCGCATCATATGCATAAGGCAATTGTGGTAATTCGAATGACATAATCTTACGTGTTTAATTTTTTTAACTTCTCTCAAAAGTAACAAAAACATGGCAAATCATAGATTGTTCAGCTTGAAGACTATCAATTTTTCAATTAAAAGAAAATCTAGTACTTTTAATCCCAACCATGAATCAAATACTATGAAAAAAGTACTACTCATTCTCTTTTTGGCACCTATTTTTGCGTTTGGTCAAATTTGTACCATTGACTATACACAAACCCAAACAGGTATATATCCCGACACACTTCCTGTTGGTTACGTGGGGCAACCATACGATACAGATATCACGTTTGTTATGCCTTTGGATACGCTGGGTTATGCCTTTACGAACTTTTACATTATGTCTGTATCTCTTCCAGTTGGGTTAAGCTGGGAATGCAACAGTGTCGCGAACAATTGCAACTATAATCCGCAAGTTTCTCAGCATGGGTGTGTCAATATATCAGGTACGCCATTATTACCAGGGACTTACAGTGTTTTTGTGTCAGTTATTGCAGATTTAACCGTTGTTCAAGGCTATCCTTTCCAATTTGAGATTTTTATGGAGGTGCTCCCAAGTAACGTGAGTACAACAAACAACGGATTCTCTATGGTTGGTGCGGCAGGTTGTTCGCCAATTACTGTTGGATTTACGAATAACAATCCAGGTTTATTGGCCTATGAATGGGATTTTGGAAACGGAAACATCTCAACACTCGAAAATCCGGTTCCACAAGTTTACACTACCCCTGGTGATTACATCGTTGAATATACTGCTTGGAATAATTTAGATACCATTAATGTCTTTACACTGACCAATGTAGGAGTTACGGCAATGAGCAATTACGGCGGTGGATTCCCTTCATTTGAAACTCCTGATGCCTATTTTGTATTGAAAGAAAATGGAACAGCCATTTTCCAATCAAGTATTATTGGAGATCAAAATCCCCCGGTAAATTGGAATACAAGCATTAACTTAAATCCGAATAATACCTATGTGATTGAAATATGGGATGCTGATGACACTTTTGGAGAAATCCTTTTTGGTGCGGACGATTATATGGGTAACCACACCATAATGTTATCAGGTTGCACGGGTTGTGCGGCCGGAACATCTGCAATTAACTATACCATTAATCAACAGGTTATTTATCCAAATCCAAGTGTGCTTTCTATAGATACGATTCACGTATACGGATATCCTGCTGATCCTGTCATTGCATACGATAACCAAACGAACATTATAAATACCCCAGATCTAGGCTTATCGTATCAGTGGTATTTGAATAACAGCCCAATCAACGGAGCAACAAATCCTGAATATACAGTTTATCAATCAGGTATTTATCATGTCGTTGCGATCAATACCAATGGATGTGTTAGTTTTTCTGATACGTTGACGGCTGTTTATTGTGATCCGGATATTCAACCGGAAATTGACGTTACTTCTAACGGCTCATTACTTGTTGCCACGGAAATTCCACTGGGATATACGATTCAGTGGTATTTGAACGATTTTGCCATCAATGGACAAACAAATGACACCTTGAGTTTATTGATGTCGGGGTCTTATGAAGTGGCAATTGTAGATAGCTTCGGATGCGTGCATACATCTGCTCCATTGAGCGTCGGATTGTCCGTTGACGAACTTCAAACACTTGAATGGTCTATATTCCCTAATCCAGCGAATGATTGGTTGGAATTGCAATGGGCATCTAGCAATATGATGGATAAAATAGAAATTCTTGACAATAGTGGGCGAATAATAGCATCTTACCCTGTAAGTTCTCCAGTTAAACAATCTATACAGATTGCTGAACTGACAAACGGAATGTATTGGATTCGTCTTTCTTCAGGGAATATAAGTTGGTCTAAACAATTCGTCAAGAATTAAGGCTTGGATTGCTTATACTTTTCGCTATAGCGCCGATACAGGTCTTTTTGAAAATTATCAGTCGACATGAATTGGCCATTAATTAATATGGTCGTAAGGTGATTCGTTCGCATGTCGAGTGCATTTCCTTCGGAGACGAATAGTGTAGCTGATTTTCCTGTTTCGATACTTCCGTATTGCTTGTCTATTCCTATAATTTCACACGTACTAAGGGAAATACTACGAATGGCTTGTTCCTCGCTTAGACCATAAGCCATAGCCGTACCAGCTTGAAAAGGAAGGTTACGTGTATTCATCGCCTCCATTTCTCCGCTGTTTTGGAGGCAAAAACGAACGCCTTGCGCGTGCAATAACGACGGTAAACGGAAAGGCAAGTCTACCTGATCCTCATCGTTGTATGGCAAACTGTGTGTACGCGTGAGCATTACCGGAATATTCGCATCCTTTAACTTTCGACCAATTAAATGGCTATCATAACCTCCAACAATAACCGGGTATTTTATGTCATGAGCCTTACTGAATTCGATGATGTCCAATAATTGTTGTAATTCATCGGCATGAAAGTACACGCGTTTCTTACCTTTAAAGCATTCCATCATCGCCTCTAACCTCACATCAATCTCATTTCGTTTTGATGCATAGGTGTAAGCCTTTGAGAGATTGAAAAATGCACTCAATGTGGCTTTTTCCTTTTCGTAGGATTCACTTCTTTTTTGCGGATGCGCATGCATTTGATGTTCTGCATATTCAAGACTTGATGGCCAATTGACGTGAATACCATCATCAGCTGCGATCGTAGCATCCTCCCAATTCCATCCATCAAGTGCCATAATTGAAGATGTGCCTGAAATATCTCCTCCTCGTGGTGTTGCCTGTGCCATTAATACCCCATTTGTCTTTACTGTGCTAACGACTTTCGATTCCACATTAAATGCAATTTGAGCGCGCACATGCGGGTTGTACTGACCAACCTCATTGTAATCACGAGTAGCTCTAACAGCATCAATTTCTGTCAATCCAAGTGTCGAATTGGGCGCAATGAATCCTGGATAAACATGTTTTCCTTGAAGCTCAATAATGGTGTCCCATTCCTCTCGTTTGTAAGGATAAGCCAAGGCATTTTTAATGAGGGTGATTTTTCCCTTTTCAATACCAATCAAGGCACTTTCAATCGTTGACCCATCACCCACATGAACGAAGCCATTTACTAATAAGATGCGTTCAGGTTGTTGTGCGCTTGCAATAATCGGGAGACAACAACAAATTAGTTTTACCAGTGTTAATTTCATCTTAATGCGTATTTTCTTCGGTTGTACCTTCCTCTCCAAGTGTATCGCAATGGTAACGACGTGACTTTCGTTTCACAAAAGGTTTTGATTCTTCTCCTTTTTCATTGGACGCGAGCATCAAAGAAATAATCCGTGCGCGTTCCTCTTGATTACGTCGCGCTAGTTCCTCACTTTTCGACTGATCATAAAGCACTTCACCATCAACAAGCGTCATCTCCGCAATGGCATTAATACCTAGTGGGTGATCTGACCAAAGCACCAAGTCTGCGTCTTTACCCACTTTTACGCTACCCATTCTATCGTCTAGATGCAATAACTTAGCAGGATTTAATGTGACCATTTTCCAAGCTTCCTCTTCACTCATTCCTCCATATTTTACAGCCTTTGCCGCTTCCTGGTTTAACCGTCTTCCCATTTCCGCATCATCAGAATTGATTGCAACAACAATTCCTTGGTCGGCCATAAGTTTCGCATTATATGGAATAGCATCATTCACTTCAAACTTGTATGCCCACCAATCTGAGAATGTAGATCCACCAGCTCCATGTCTGCGCATTTTGTCTGCCACCTTATAACCTTCTAAAATGTGCGTAAACGTATTGATTTTTATGCCCATTGAATCCGCTACATGCATCAACATATTGATTTCTGACTGGATATAAGAATGACAGGTGATGAACCGTTCAGATCGCAAAATTTCTGCGAGAACTTCCAATTCTAAATCTTTCCTTGGAGCTATCGATCCACCAGTTCCGTTTCTATAATTCTCCCACTCTTTCATGTATTGGCGAGCCCTATTGAAGCCGTCATAATAGACTTGCTCCACACCCATTCGCGTTTGTGGGAAACGAACCGTATTAAAGTCTCCCCAGTTCGACTGCTTCACATTCTCTCCAAGGGCACATTTAATAAATTTCGGTGCATCCTTGATAAGAAATTCATCAGGTTCATGTCCCCACTTTAATTTAATCAATCCCGATTGACCACCAATTGGATTCGCTGATCCATGGAGCAATTGAGCTGCCGTTACGCCACCTGCTAACTGCCGATAAACATTTATGTCCTCCGGGTAAATGACATCTCCAATATTAACCTCTGCAGAAATGGACTGACCGCCTTCATTCACCCCTCGATACAACGCAATATGCGAATGCTCGTCAATAATTCCTGATGTGAGGTGTTTACCTTTTCCATTAACAACTTTCGCTTGAGGCGGAA
>CANHQC010000086.1 GCA_947462695.1 Flavobacteriales bacterium
CACCTCTTTGCCAAATGGGATAAAAAAAGAAGTCATTGTTGTCAATGACTGTTCAACGGACAGAACCTCATCTAAAGTTGAAGCCTTTCAACACGCGCATCCTGAACTTGCACTTAACTTATTCACTCAACCCAAAAATGGCGGGAAGGGTGCGGCTATCAATCGTGCGATAGCCGAATGCACAGGAGATTACCTCATCATTCAGGATGCAGACCTTGAGTACGATCCGGATGAATATTCACTGTTGTTAACACCTGTATTAAAGGACAACGCAGATGTTGTTTACGGTTCCAGATTTATAGGGCATCAGCCGCATCGTATCTTATTTTACTGGCATTCGATTGGGAATAAATTTCTGACGAACTTATCGAATATGCTCAATAACCTGAACTTGACAGATATGGAAACCTGTTACAAATTGATTCGGACGTCTATTGCGAAAGATATTCGAATTAAAGAGCGGCGTTTTGGTATTGAGCCTGAACTGACAGCTAAAATTGCAAAACGAAAGGGAATTCGTATTTACGAAGTGGGGATTTCATATTATGGAAGAACGTACGAAGAAGGTAAAAAAATCGGATGGAAAGACGGTTTTCGTGCGATTTTCTGCATTTTCAAGTACCGATTCTTCAATTAATGCAACAAAAAAGGGCCCCCGAAAGAGCCCTTGAATTCAATGATTATCTTCAATTATATGATGAGCATGGCATCACCATAAGAATAGAATTTATACTTCTGTTCAACAGCTTCTTTGTATGCTTCCATCATTAATTCGTGTCCACAAAATGCTGAAATCATCATCAACAATGTCGATAGTGGCGTGTGAAAGTTTGTAATCATACTATCCGCAATGCTAAAATCGTATGGAGGAAAAATAAACTTATTCGTCCATCCATCAAACGGCTTCAACATTCCATCCGTAGAAACAGACGTTTCAATTGAGCGCATAGAAGTTGTTCCAATAGCACAAACACGTCTTCGCTCTCGTTTCGCTGCATTCACGATGTCGGCGCATTTTTCTGAAACAATTACTTGTTCCGAATCCATTTTATGTTTCGTTAAGTCTTCAACCTCCACAGAACGGAATGTCCCCAATCCAACGTGCAAAGTAACCTCTGCAAAATTGATTCCTTTCAACTCAAGCCGTTTCAACAACTCGCGCGAGAAATGAAGTCCAGCAGTTGGCGCTGCAACGGCACCTTCTTCTTTTGCAAAAATGGTTTGGTAGCGTTCTTCGTCTTCCGGCTCAACAGCACGTTTAATGTATTTTGGAAGTGGGGTTTCGCCAAGCTCAGTAATCTTTGCTTTGAACTCCTCGTATGGTCCATCAAACAAAAAGCGCAATGTACGTCCACGAGAAGTAGTATTATCAATTACCTCAGCAACAAGTGAATCGTCATCTCCGAAGTACAGTTTATTACCGATTCGAATTTTTCGTGCCGGATCAACTAATACATCCCACAACAAACTCTCACGATTCAACTCACGCAACAAGAATACTTCGATCTTCGCTCCGGTTTTTTCTTTATTTCCATACATTCGAGCAGGAAAAACACGTGTGTTATTCATGATCATGACATCTCCTTCGGAGAAATAGTCAATGACATCTTTGAATAATTTATGCTCGATTTTACCTGAATCACGATGGATAACCATCAAACGGGCCTCATCTCTGTTTTCACTCGGATATTCTGCGATCAACTCCTCCGGAAGGTGGAAGTTAAAATCGGAAAGCTTCATTTTACTCATAGGGGAATATTAAATTCAAAAAAAGGAGTGCAAAGATACAACATAAAGAAGGCCTTGTCAAGCAATTAATGTGAATTGCTTCGAATTAGTGTAATCCATTCATCGACTGTTAAGGCTTGTTCAATGGAATGATCCCCAGAATGTGTTCTTCGCAGTCCGATTAAGGTTCCTCCACTACCCAATGCCTTCCCGAGATCATGGGCTATAGATCGAATGTATGTCCCCTTGCTACAGGTAATCTCAAAATCTATTTCTGGAAAACGATCCATCGATAGCGAAAAGTCTTCAATGCGAACAGTAACAGATTTCATAACCACTTCTTTTCCCTCTCGTGCGTAATCGTAAGCGCGCTTTCCATCAATTTGTTTGGCTGAATAAACGGGTGGCACTTGCAGTTGTTCGCCAAGAAACTCTTTGCGCGCTTTTTCAAGCAATTCTTCAGTTACGTGTTCGGTTGGATAGTTTGTTTCGTCAAAAGCTGTTTCCAAGTCAAAAGATGGTGTGGTTTTTCCCAAGAGAATAGTTCCGGTATAGGTTTTCACGCCGTTCATGAGTTCGGGAATGCGCTTAGTGTGTTTTCCAGAACAAATGACTAACAATCCGGTCGCAAGTGGATCAAGCGTTCCTGCGTGACCAACTTTAATGTTTTTGACTTTTAATACTTGTTTGAGGTTCCAGCGAATTTTATTGACGACATCAAAAGACGTCCAGCCTAAGGGCTTATCAACCAGGATTGTCTTTCCGGTTTGAAATTCTTCTATCATGCGAATGAAAAATAGGCCAGTAATATTAGTCCGGTGATGATTCTGTAATAGCCCCAGAGTTTAAACCCGTATTTTCCCAGAAGTCCGATAAAAAATTTAATGGCCAGTGCCGCAACAACGAAGGCAATTACATTTCCGACTAAAAAGTAAAGCGTATGTTCACTACTCGATAATATCAATTCATAGCCTTTTTGCTCCGCACCGCTTACTTGCCAATCTTTCAGGAAAATAGAATAGAGCGTTACGGCCAACATGGTGGGTACAGCAAGAAAGAAACTGAACTCTGCTGCCATTTTTCGAGTTAATCCTTGTTGCATTCCTCCAATTATTGATGCGGCAGATCGACTGGTCCCTGGCATCATGGCAAGGCATTGCCAAAAACCGATCGTGAGTGCTTTTTTTATTGAAACGTTTTCCTCTTGATCAATAGTCGTATTCTTGAACCATTTATCAATAAAAAGCAAGACGATTCCTCCTAGAACAAGGACGATAGCAATTGGAATTGGTTTTTCGAGGACAGCTTCAATTTTATCATCGAACAACTTACCCAACACGAGCGCAGGAATGACAGCTATCGCTAACTTGAGGTAAAACGAAAATGACTGAAAATTGATGAATTTTTTCCAGTAGAGAACGACTACTGATAATATGGCTCCGAATTGGATGGACACCTGAAAGAGTTTTACGAATGCATCTCCTTCTGTCTTGAAGATAGCACTGGTAAATATCATGTGAGCGGTGGAAGAAACAGGTAAAAATTCCGTAAGGCCTTCGACAATGGCCAGAATAATCGCTTGAAGAAAGTCCATTGATTATTCTCCTTTATTGGCTTTTTTACGTTTCATAATGGCAACCATAATCACGATATAACCTACAACGATAAGCAATGGTGCGATCGTAATTCGTCGAGCACTGAACAATTCATCTGCATTGAAGGAATTTGGATCATCAGCGCCACCGCCGATCATTAAAAGGAATCCAACCACATTGATTGCCAAACCGATTAACAACAACCGGTAATTTTCAGGCTGAAATCCAAAAGCATTTTTCTTTGTATCCATGGGATCAAAATTAATATAAATCATCCAACTTCATACGCAAGTATTTATTCAGCGCAAACCAAGTTGAAATGAATGAAATAAGGACACCCAGCCCAGTTACTGATCCAACCAACAATAAAAAGCTCTGCCAAGAATAACTCACTTCAATGGATTCCAGCGTATTGTTAATGGCAAAGAAAAGTGTCATAAGTAAAGTCAACCCAATCATCGAGGATATTACACCTTGATAAATGGATTGAATCAAAAATGGCTTTCGGATAAATCCAGCCGTTGCCCCAACCAGTTGCATGGTTTTAATCGTAAACCGTTTCGAATACAAGGACAATCGTATGGTATTATTAATCATGGCCACCGCAACAATGATAAGTAATGCTGCAACTGCCAAGAATAAAAACACAAACTGTTTAAAGCCTAAATTAACCGATTCCACGCTTGATTTATCGTAGTTTACTTCATCTATCTGATTGGCATATGCCCGAAGCAATGCTTTTTTGATGGAAGCCATACCCTCTTTGGAAGCAAATGCCGCTTTGGGTTTAAATGAAATCGTTGGTGGAAGTGGATTTTCCCCATCGAACACCGAAAGAATCTGGTCAGCCTCCTGATCTGTCCCACTGAATTCCTCTATTGCTCGCTCAGGAGAAATAAATGATACCTCGGCAAATTGGTTCCAGGTGCGCAATTCCTGTTCAATTTGTTTAATGTCAGCGACCGACATTTCGGGACGGAAAAACAAATCGCCTTGCAAACTCTCTTTTGCTTGCCGCTGGACATTGTCCAAGCCGAAAATCCCACCTATAACCAATCCAATCATAAACAAGACCAGCGATATGCCAATAACTGTCGAAACGTAGCTTACACGAACACCTTGTTTACTGTATTTTGATGCAGTTGTACTCATGCAACGAATGTACTATGAATTCAAACGGGTTAAAATAATGTTGAATAAAATTTAAACAATACCCATTGTTAATAAGTGTATATCATTGTTTTCTAATGCATTATGTTTTTGTGCAACTCCTAAAAACGTAAAAAAAAGTTAAATGATGAAAAGGTATGTAATCTTTTGCGTGCATCAGGCGTTATAGTATCAGGTTAACAATTACACAGGTGTTTAAAACTGGCACACAGTTTGATTTCACCAAAGCGTAAAAGTTAGTTTTCATAAGTAGTAGTGGTTTAGGTTTTGGGAAGAGGGCGCGAAAGTGCCCTCTTTTCAATTTGTAAATTCTCGAACAGAAGGTGTTTTCTTTTTGCCTTACCACTTCATCTAGCACTTTGAATACTAAAAACAGCGAGATTTGATGTACTTTTGTATTCCTTCAGCATTTATAGGATTAGAACAATTACATGAAGAATATTCGCAATTTCTGCATCATTGCCCACATTGATCATGGGAAAAGTACATTAGCCGATCGATTACTGCAAACAACCGGAACGATATCTGACCGGGAAATGCAGGCACAAGCGTTGGACGATATGGATCTTGAACGTGAACGTGGGATCACCATTAAAAGTCACGCGATCCAGATGAATTACACATTCGAGGGAGAAGCGTATGTGTTGAACCTCATCGATACTCCCGGACATGTCGACTTTTCATACGAAGTTTCTCGATCCATTGCGGCATGTGAAGGGGCGTTGCTCATTGTTGATGCATCACAAGGAATTGAAGCACAAACGATCTCGAATTTGTACCTAGCGCTTGAGCACGACCTTGAAATCATACCCATTTTGAACAAAATGGACTTGCCCGGTGCCATGCCTGAAGAAGTTTCCGATCAAATTATTGAATTGTTGGGCTGTGACCTCGAGGACATCATTCCTGCGTCAGGTAAAACTGGTTTGGGTGTAGATAAAATACTTGAAGCTGTTATTAACCGCATTCCTTCTCCAAAGGGCGATGAAAACGCGCCGCTTCAAGCCATGATTTTTGATTCGGTTTTCAATCCTTTTAGGGGGATTATAGCCTATTACCGAGTGAAAAACGGCATCATTCGAAAAGGCGATAAAGTAAAGTTCTTCAATACAGGAAGAGACTACAATGCTGATGAAGTGGGGATCCTAAAAATGGATTTAGCTCCAAAGAAAGAGGTCCGTGCCGGAGATGTAGGTTACATTATTTCGGGGATCAAGCAGGCAAACGAAGTAAAAGTAGGAGATACCATAACCTTAGCTGCCAATCCATGCGATTCGGCCATAAAAGGATTTGAAGACGTTAAACCGATGGTCTTCGCAGGTATTTACCCTGTAGAAACAGACGATTATGAAGAACTGCGTTACTCCATGGAGAAGTTGCAGTTGAATGATTCGTCGTTGGTCTTCGAGCCTGAGTCATCTGCTGCATTGGGATTTGGTTTCCGATGTGGATTCTTAGGAATGCTTCACATGGAGATCATTCAAGAGCGCTTGGAACGGGAATTCAATATGACGGTAATTACAACTGTCCCGAACGTGTCTTATTTCTGTTACATGACGCGCGACAAAGAAAAATCGATCATTGTAAACAATCCATCTGAATTGCCTGATCCATCTGGGATAGACCGCATTGAAGAACCGTATATTAAAGCGCAAGTCATCACGAAATCGGAATATATTGGTTCAATTATGAACTTGTGTATCGAAAAACGGGGGGAGTTGAAAAATCAAGTATACTTGACGCAAGACCGAGTTGAGCTCACATTTGAAATGCCATTGGCAGAGATTGTATTCGATTTTTATGACCGATTAAAATCTGTTTCTCGTGGATATGCATCATTCGATTACCATCCGATAGGTTATAAAGAATCGGATTTGATCAGAATGGATATGCTTCTTAATGGTGAGCAACTGGATGCGTTATCTGCATTGGTTCACCGAAGCAATGCCTACGACCTTGGTAAGAAGATCTGTGTGAAATTAAAAGAACTTATTCCTAGGCAACAGTTTGAAATTCCAATTCAGGCTGCCATTGGCGCGAAAGTTATTGCACGCGAAACCATCAAAGCCTTAAGAAAAGATGTTACCGCTAAATGTTATGGTGGGGATATCACCCGTAAGCGTAAGTTGTTGGAAAAACAGAAAGAAGGGAAGAAACGCATGCGCCAAGTCGGTCGAGTTGAAGTTCCGCAAGAAGCGTTTATGGCTGTATTGAAACTAAATGATTAAACGGTTCAAGGTTTAAACAGTTCGAAGTTTACCTATCGGAAGGGTTGATGCGCTCTGTATTAAATTAATTTTGTTCGCAGTATTCGAACAAAAAAGGCTCCAATTGGAGCCTTTTTTACTTATTCATCTTCTTCTTCACCGTCATCTTCATCCGGTTGATCGTAGTCGTCATCTTCATCATCATCCTCGTCCAACTCATCATCTTTTACATCCACTTTATCGAAGTCGTCTTCAAACTCTTCATCCTCCTCCTCTACAGGCGCTGGCTTAGGTGCTATTTTGTTGATTTTAACTAAATAAATTACCTCCTCTGTTTCCCAAATTAATGCATCTAGTATTTCACCCGTTGGGGTTTTGATTGATGTTAGATGATTAATATAACCATCTGGGAATTCCCTCAAAATCTGTTTCTTCTGCTCGATGGTTAACTTATCGTAGCTGATGATCGACCTTCTTTTTGACATGTCCTTACTTCGTTTTTGCTTATTGTAGATCTATTAACTTACTATTAAGTTGAAGGCAAAATTAAATCAAAACCACAATTAGCAGTCGCTTTTTTGAACTAAGTCCAGATTTATTTCAACATTCTTCTTTTAATAATTTCGAAATAATCAAAAAGTTAATTCTTTTCCTAAAATTCAATAAATTCCAATGAAACGCACAAACTGTTGATAAATAACTATCTACCGTTTAAACTATTCAATTAGTAAACATTGTATATTTCCACTAATAATTTAAATTAAACGAATGCTTAAAGGAGACCAGAAACCTTTTTAAACGGGGCAAAGCATTCTGCCTAAGGATGCAAAAAACCATTATTCAATGAAAACAATTCTATTAACACTTAGTCTATTTATCGGACTACAACTCATCGGTCAAACAAATGCGCAAGTAAACGGGGTTTGGCAATGGCACATGAATGGCAAAGCTTTAAAAGCCGGTGATTTGGGCTATAACCAATATGCTAGCTATTTAGCATTTCAAGTATTCACAGGCGACAATAAAATGTACTTAGTTATGGCGCCAACAATCGATGGTGTGTC
>CANHQC010000087.1 GCA_947462695.1 Flavobacteriales bacterium
GATGAAGTATATGAATTCATCACCTTTGAGGAAAAACACATTTCGATCAATTCACGACCAAATTTGAGCGAAAGAACCGTAATCGTATCCTCCTTTGGTAAAACATTTCACATAACCGGTTGGAAAATTGGCTACCTCGTTGCACCTGAACACCTCATGAATGAGATCAAAAAAGTCCATCAGTTTCTTGTTTTCAGTGTAAACAGTGTTGCCCAAGAAGCCTTGAGTAGATACATTAAACTAGTCAATGTGAATGAATTGGGGAAATTCTACCAACAAAAACGAGACACTTTTCGGGAGTTCATTAAACAAAGTCAGTTCAAGTTGCTTCCTTCACAAGGAACGTACTTTCAGCTCGCGGATTATTCTGCTATTTCCGAAAAAAGTGACGTTGATTTTTGCAAAGAACTCGTAACAAATCACGGTGTGGCAGCGATACCCGTTTCAGTATTTAGAGAAGATAAAAAACAACAACAGTTGGTTCGATTTTGCTTTGCGAAAGACGACAATACATTAGAACAAGCAGCAGAACGCTTATGCAAGATTTAAAAATAGCATTAGTACAGGCTGACCAACATTGGGAGGCTAAAACTGCGAATACCGCGAATTACGAATCGTTATTGGCGACTATTGACGGAGTGGATATCATTCTTTTACCTGAAATGTGTACAACAGGATTCACCATGAACGCTGTCGATTTAGCAGAAGATTTTTCTAATTCGAGTTCCTTGAATTGGCTAAAAAAATTAGCGGAATTAAAAAACAGCGCTATTTATACTTCCTTAATTATCCAGGACAACGGAAAATTCAGAAATCGAGGTTTATTCGTTGAACCGAATGGAACCGTTCATTTTTATGACAAGCGTAAATCGTTTGGACTTGCAGGAGAGGATCGCGTGTTCACCGCTGGTGCAACTGAAAAAATCGTTTCTTTTCGCGGATGGAACATACAACTACAAATTTGTTACGATTTGCGCTTCCCTGAAATCGTACGTAACCGTATTTCAAATGGCTTCGCAGCCTATGACCTCATTTTATACACCGCTAATTGGCCTGCTAAACGACGTCACCATTGGAACACATTATTAACTGCTAGGGCAATTGAAAATCAATGTTTTGTAGCAGCTGTCAATCGAATTGGAGAGGACGGAAAAGGGTTGACATATAGTGGCGATTCAATGGTTATTGATCCACTTGGCGAAACCATGCATCAGCTATCTTCTGAACAAGTCGAAGTGATCAATCTATCAAAGGAAAAATTACATTCCGTGCGTGAACAGTTACCTTTTTTGAAGGACCGATAATGTTAATTTATTCTCTAAGAATTGTTAAAACGCTAATTCACTTATATTTGTAAAAACCGAATTAAAATGAAAAAAGTATACTTAAGCATTCTACTAGCTGGATTAACTGCAGGAAGTTCTGTGGCTCAGCTTGTTCAAAAACCGTTGGTATCGGGAGAAATTAGCCGAATGAAACCAGCGTCGTCGCCAATAAAGCCAACAGAAAAACAGTTGGGAACAGTCTTTTGGCAAGACAATTTTGACACTCCATCGAATTGGGTTGTTGACAATAGCGGACAAACCGGAGGTGAATTTGGATGGACTATTGACGCAACTTCAGATGGCTGGTACTCGGCAAATGGTATAAACTCCACTTCTGGCGGTAACTTTGCTGAAGTATCCAACGGAGATCCAACATTAACTACTCCTTCTCAAGCATTAGGAGTTACGTATACGCTTACTTCTGCCCAACCAATCGATTTGACAGCCAACGGAACGCAAGTTTCATTGTCGTTTCAACAATTTGGAGCGCGCTTCAATGACTTACAAGAAATTCAAATTTCAACGAACGGAACAACCTTTTTTCCTGTAGGCGACAATATGGATAAAGATGTGTTGTCTGCAGCTGGAGGAACGGCGTATCCAAATCCAGATACAAAAACCATCAATCTTGCTGGGTATTTAGCCGGAGCAACGCAAGTATGGATTCGTTTCGTTTGGACAACAGCATTTCCTACTTTAGCAACTAATCCAAATGTGTGGATTACTTACGGATGGTACATTGATGATGTGAAGTTAACAACGAATGCGGAATACGATTTAGCTTTGCAGTCTGCATACTGGGGAACAGCATTTTTGAATTATTATCAACTTCCATTGACGCAAGTTGCTCCAATCGATTTTACAGCTAACGTAGTTAATGGTGGTTCATTACCGATGACGAATGCTAAACTTAATGTTAATGTGAATACAGGCGCTTGGACAGGATCCTCTCCTGGAGCTACTATCGCCCCTATTGCAACAGATAGTTTAGTTGTCTCTACTCAATATACGCCAAGTAACGCAGCTACAGCAACGTACAATGTGACACGAACGATTACTGCAGATGCGGTAGATGATATTCCTTCAAACAATGTTTTACCAGCGATTGCTTTCAGTACAACAAATTTCATTTATGCACGCGACAATAACGTTCCTGCAGGTAGCACGAACAACGGTCCTGATGGATTTGAAGTAGGTAATTTATTTGATATTTGGCAAGACCAAACACTTACTGCAATCAACGTTAGACTTGTTGGTGGTGGAAGTAATGGTACAACAGTAGGAACAGAAATCTATGTCAAACTTTATTCTATTGATCCGGGTACAGGAGACTTCGTGTACGAAGGAGAATCTGATCCTAAAATTTTAGCTTCGAATAACTTAAACACGAACCTTGTAATGGTTCTAAACACTCCAGTAGATCTAATTGCAAACAGTACATATCTTGCTGTTGTTGGAGCTTTTGGACCAGGTTTACGTGTTGCGAATGCTGGTACATCTGATCCACAAACTTCGTTTTTGTATGATACGCCAACTGATACTTGGTTTTATCAAACAGGTACGCCATACGTACGCTTAAATTTCGATCCGTCTGTTGGTATCGAGGAAATGGAAGGAACGGTTTCCAAAGCAACTGTTTATCCTAACCCATCCGTTGGGACTACAACCGTTGATTACAGTTTAGCAAATGCAGCTGACGTGACTATTCAATTAACGGATGTTTCGGGTAAGGTTATCGCTAGCTGGAATGAAGGTACACAAGAAGCAGGTGATCACAGCTTGTCTTTTGATGCTGCGTCTTTCAACAGTGGAATTTACTATGTAACGATCGCTTCTGAGGGTTCAGTTGTTACAAAGAAATTTGTAAAGAAATAAGAACCAATCAAATAAATTGAAGAAGGGCTGTCTCGAAAGAGATGGCCCTTTTCATTTGTCGCTTTTTAAGAACAGTTAAGTATCTGTTCTTCTATTGAACCTATTGCCTTGTAAACAAATACGTTTTTTTATCCAACTTCTTGCCATTTGCAACGGTACCTTTTATATTTTTGTACATGCGCAATTTAATTGCCTTTTTCAGAAGGTTTCGTGTGTTTTTGGTGTTTGCTTTGTTGCAGGTCATTGCCTTGTCGACGTACTTTTCATTTTTACAGTATCCGAGGGCGCAATACCTCACATCCGCTTCAAATGTTTCTGGAGCAATTTTAAAAGCACGATTCGATTTAACAAAGCATTTCAACTTGAGTAAGAACAATGAAAATTTGCAACGCGAAAATGTCGCACTCAGGAATAGGTTACCCATGAGTTATATTCAGTTACAAAATGGTTTAGTTAAAATAAATGATACCCTTTTTAACCAGCAATACGAATATATTCCTGCAACTGTTATCAATTCCACACTGACCAAACGAAACAATTATTTCACGTTAAATGTCGGCTATGCACAAGGCGTTAAACGCGGAATGGGTGTGTTTTCCGAAAAAGGAATTGTTGGACGAGTGCACAATAGCAGTAAACATTTTGCCGTGGTAAAATCAGTCTTGACCGAAAACATCAACATTGATGTCATGGTAGAAAAGTTGGGGCTTTTTGGGCTAATGAAATGGGATGGAAGAGACCCTCGATTTGGCAACATCACTGGAATTTCAAATGACCTCAAACTGAAAAAATGGTTGAAAGTTGTCACGCGAGGCGGTTCTGGAATTTTCCCAAGAGGACTAACTGTTGGGTACATCGCAAAATTAAAACCAGTTGAAGGGAAGCCGTTATGGGACGTAATCATCAGGTATTCGGAAGACTACCGAACGCTGCAACGTGTTTATGTCATCAAAAACCTACTGAGTGAGGAACAACAAAAGCTCGAATTAGCCGTGCCATCAGACAACGATCAACAAGAAGAATGAACGACGTAATTAAACATAGTATTCGCTTTATAGTGTTGGTGCTGATTCAAACACTCTTTCTTAATCAACTCGAACTTGGATGGGGAATACAATTAATGGTTTACCCACTTTTCATTGCATTACTTCCATTTGAAATAGCAACAATCCCTATGCTTTTGCTTGCATTTTTAATGGGAATATCAATTGATGCCATATCAAACACATATGGATTACACACCTCATCCCTTCTGCTCATTGCATACATGAGACCAGGTGTTTTTAAATTGTTTGCACCACGAGATGGCTACGATAACTTAAAGGAAGGTACTAGTTTTCACATGGGTATGAGGTGGTTCATATCTGTATATGGAACCCTTTTGTTTACGCATCATTTTTTCTTTTTTATAGTCGAGATTTTTAGGTTTTCAGATTTCTTATTTATTCTTCAAAAAACGGTACTGAGTCTGCCTTTATCGTTTTTACTTTCCTTACTTCTTCAAGCATTATTCGTATCTAAGCCCAAAGAACGATGAATACAGATGCGCGCAAATATGTAATCATTTCCTTCATGGTCATTGTGGGAATGATCTACATATTTCGGTTGTTCTATATGCAAGTCATTGACGATTCATGGACACTTCGCGCACAGGAAATTGCAGAGAAAAGGAAAGAAATCACTCCGCCTCGTGGTGTGTTATTCGATCGGAACGGTAAAAAAATTGTAGCCAACCGAACGTATTACAACCTGATGGTGGTGGAAGCGGAAATGAAAGACTTTGATACCTTAGCCTTTGCGCAATTAATAGGTTGGACAAAAGAACAAGTCAAGCAACGCTTCTTTGAAATACGTAAGGGCGAAGGAACCTATTACAATAAAGCAACTGGAAAACGCACTTCCAACTACCAGAAAATTCGAGCATACCCTTTCCTTAAAGAACTCACGTTAGAAGAGATTGCGAAAATCGCGCCGTTTCTGGAAGATTTTCCCGGATTTAAAGAGGAGGTTACTAGCATGAGAAGCTATCCTTTTGCGAATGCAGCCAATATCATGGGTTACCTTTCAGAGGTGAATAGAGAAGAAATCGACGAAGATCGTTTCTACAAACCAGGGAACAATATTGGTCGAGCCGGCTTGGAACGATTTTACGAAAAAGAACTTCGCGGCAGAAAGGGGATACGATATATTGTGACCTCTGCATTGAATAATGCGATTGAATCATATGCAGATGGGAAGTATGACACCGTTGCCAAGCAAGGACCAGCATTGCACCTTGGTGTTGATATTATGCTTCAGGCCTATGGAGAAAAATTGCTGGAAGGTAAACGTGGATGTATTGTTGCCATCGAACCGTCAAGTGGCGAAATTCTTGCGCTTATCTCAGCACCTAGTTATGATCCCAATTTATTTATTGGTAGAAGAAACATTTCTAGAAACTTCACCAAATTACTCAATGATCCTAGTAAGCCGCTCTACCCTCGCCCGTTAGCTGCAGAGTATCCTCCCGGATCAACATTTAAATTATTGAACTCTTTAATTGGACTTCAAGAAGGAGTCATTACACCTAATTCTGGTTTCCCTTGCAATACATCAGTTGTTGGATGTCATAACCACGCCAGTGCTGGCAGTCTGCCAGATGCCATTAAACACTCATGCAATCCGTATTACTATTCAGTAATGCGAAGAATCATTCAACAAAAAAAAGCCAAAAGTTTATTTCGTGATGCAGAAATCGGTTTAAATCATTGGGCTGATTATATGTACAGGTTCGGTCTTGGTAATAAACTGGAAACCGACATCACAGGATTGCGTTCGGGCACCATACCTGATTCAAAGTATTACGACAAATGGTATGGGCACCACAGATGGGCATTTTCAACCATTCGCTCCATTTCAATTGGTCAGGGCGAGGTAACATTAACACCACTGCAAATGGCGAATGTGGCTGCGTTAATCGCCAATCGAGGTTGGTACATTACCCCTCATTTTGTTCGATCCGTTGGAAAAAACGGTCCGTTACCTGAATACAGAAAAAAACACCAAACGTACATTAAGAAAGAACACTACGAAGTTGTTGTTGAGGGAATGAGACGGGTGGTTTATGAACCCGGAGGAACAGGAAAACGAGCTCGGTTAGAGGACATCATTATTTGTGGTAAAACAGGAACCGTTCAAAATCCTCATGGGGATGATCATTCCACCTTCATTGCCTTTGCTCCAATGGATAAGCCCAAAATTGCCATTGCTGTTTTTATTGAAAATGCCAAAGGAGGTGGTGGATTGTGGGCCGCACCAACAGCAGGATTGATGATCGAAAAATACCTAAAGAAAAAGATTACCGATAAAGAACGAGAAGCCACCATATTGAACGCTAAATTTTACTACCGAAAATGAGAAAAGACGAATCGATAGTCGCACATGTTGATTGGCCATTGTTCATCGTCTTCATACTTTTAATGTTGATGGGAGTAGCCACAGTTTATTCAACTGCCTATGATCCAGAACATCCGTTTCTTTTCGATTTTAGTCAAAAATATGGCAAGCAACTCATGTGGTTGGGGATTTCTTTGTTTCTCGGATTAATGGTGTTCTTAATTGACTCTGACATCTACAGAAAATTCTGTGTCCCCATATTCGTATTTACACTCATCCTGTTGGTTATTGTCCTATTTATGCCTCCGGTTAATGGTGCAAGAGCTTGGCTAGGTATTGGATCAATGGGTATTCAACCCGCCGAATTTGCAAAAATTTCTACCGCATTACTACTGGCAAGATTCATTAGCACCGTGAATGTAAAGCAACAAACCATTCAAACGGTACTCTATGCCAATGCCATTATTCTGATTCCAATGGGATTGATTTTACTTCAACCAGATGCTGGGACTTTTGTTGTGTTTACCTCATTTCTGTTTGTGATGTACAGAGAAGGCATTACCTACGATCCGTTACTCCTTAAATTTATCAATTCAATTCCCGGAGTGCGATTCAAGCAGACATGGGTCGGAAGCCATTTCATTCCGATTTTATTTGTCATCGTTTTTCTAAGCCTCATTACATTACTTATGAGTAACGAAGTAATAACGGTTAACTTTCTTTCTGGCATCGTAATTTCTGGTTTTTGGAGTGTAATTGCTGGTCTCGCTGTAATTGGACTGTTGATCATATTCGTACTTCGATTTTTAGTATCGAAAAGGGAACGCAACAAATTAACACTCGTGGTTATTCTTGCGTTTGTTTTGGCTTCTTTACTCTCATCCGTTGTGAATTTTGGATTTCAGGGATTAGCTCCTCACCAAAAAGACCGCATCGAATTATTCTTAGGATTAAAAGAAGATCCCAACGGAAAAGATTACAATCGCAATCGCGCAATGGCTGCTGTGGGATCTGGAGGATTTTTAGGGAAAGGATACAACAAAGCATCTGTATCATCCGTCGAAAGTAATCACGTACC
>CANHQC010000088.1 GCA_947462695.1 Flavobacteriales bacterium
GACACAACTGGTTTTATGGAATTCTTGGTTCTAATGAACGTGTGCATGGATGGATGGACGAAGGAATGAACACCTTAAATGAAATGCGCTACATTCAAACAAAATATCCGAACAATACCCGACTTTCAGATATGGTATTGAATGGCCGTTTCCACCTCAACGACTTGGATCATCACGACATGGGTGACATTAGCTACCGAGTAATCGCTCAATTTGGAGAAGATCAACCGATAGAAACGCATTCTACCGATTTCTCATCAGCTAATTACGGCATTATCATGTACCAAAAAACAGGGTTAGTTTTCTTTTACCTTAAAGATTATTTGGGAGAGGAACTTTTTGATAAATGCATGCACACGTATTTCGATGAGTGGAAGTTCAAGCATCCACAACCAGAGAATTTACGCGAAGTCATTGAGCGCGTGTCAGGTAAAAAACTTGATTGGCTATTTAGCGATTTGATTCAAACAACCAATCATTTAGATTACAAGCTTTCAAAAGTCAAAACATCAGATAATGGGACAAGGGTTACGGTTAAAAACGTGGGACAAGTCGATGGGCCAATTGAAGTAAATGTGATCGATAATGGTAAAGTAATTGAAACTGCTTGGACAGAGCCAGGAAAGAAGAAACAAACAATAGAGTTAAAAAGCCCAAATGTAAAAGCGGTAAGTATTGATATCAATCGCGATATACCAGAGATGCAACGCAATAACAACAACTGGCATTCACACGGACTTTTCAAAAAATTTGAACCGATTAAATTGGAGTTTTTATTCGGTGATAAGGAACAAACTAAAAACAACTTATTCTGGACTCCAATTGTAGCAGGAAATTTCTACGACAAATTTATGGTAGGTGCGGCAATTCACAATTTGGGAATTCCACTTAGTAAATGGCAATACCTGATTGCACCAATGTATTCCACTGGTCGTAAAATGGTCTCAGGAATAGCGGAAGTTTCATACTCTTGTTTACCTAAAAAAGGCATTAAACTTTCGCGATTCGGTTTATCTGTCAAGTCCTTTAAAATGGATTCAAGTTCACTGATCAGAGCCCAACAAGGAAGTTTCTTAGCTATATCGCCATACTACATGATTAAATTTGGCAATCGAAACAATTCTCCATTCAGTCAAACGGCATTAATTCAAGGAATTGCGAAATACAATCAATACAGCGAACTAACTACAGATTATGTTGGTGGATTCGCCTCTTATTCACTGGGGTACAAAAATCCAGATCATGCGGCAAAAGTAACGCTGAGAACAGACTATATCCGTGCTACCGATATCGAAATGGCAAGAGTTCATGTGACCGGAAGTTACAAATACCGCTATGCCCGAAACCGCATGACGCGTTATGCAGAACTTCGTGTTTTTGCTGGAAATGTCTACCATATAAACCAATTAAATTCAGCTTCATCCAATTACCGTTATTCCTTTTCATTGAGTGGAACCGACGGTGCACAAGACTTATTTTTCGAAGATTATTATTTCGGTCGTGGTTTAGTTGACGGTATCTGGTCGCAACAACGAGCCGAAAACATGGGTGGATTTAAGAGTACATCGTATTACGGAACAACAATGAACTGGATGACCAGTGCCAACTTGTATGTTCAATTACCTATCCCGAAATTCAATCTAATTGGTCTATTCGCTGACGCAGGATTGTTTCACAACGGGGTGACAACAAATACAGCCATTAATACAGGTTTGGCTGTTCGTCTCGGTGACGTTTTCGGATTGTACTTTCCGTTGTGGATGAGTTCTGAACTGGAAGATTCATTCGGTAATTCTCGATATGCAGAGAAAATTCGCTTTACGCTGCGCTTAAACATTGTAAATAAAGGATTGAAAATTAGCGAATTACTTAATTAATGAACGAAAAAGTTTACGAATATATTTCAGCTTTTCCTAAAGACGTTCAAGATACACTTATCCTCTTAAGGCAAACGATACTGTCTGTCCATCCATCCATAACGGAAGGATTTAGTTATCAAATGCCCGCTTATTCATCCAGTAAACCGTTGGCCTATTTTGCAGCATACAAGAAACATATAGGCTTTTACCCAACCGCATCTGGAATTAAGACCTTTGAGGATGATTTTATTTCCCTGGGATTAAACTACTCTAAAGGGGCTGTTCAATTTCCAATTGGAACTGAATTGCCGCTTCAACTAATTAAGAAAATAGTCGCATTTAAATTGAACGAGGCAAATTAAACGTATTCTGAAAGTTCCAACCATCGATCAGTAGCCAGATCCAATTGTTCGACGACTTGAGAAAGACGCTGTCCGGTTTCCATAATTACTTGACCATTTAATGTGCTGTCTGATAATTTAGCTGTCAAGTGTTGTTTTTCTGACTCAAGCGCTTCCATTCGTTCTTCAAGTTTTTTAAACTCTTCTTTTTCCTTGAAAGATAATTTTCGCTTTTCCGATAGTTGCTCGACTGGTTGAACAGGAGTCGCAATATCTTTGCTTACTGAGCGCTCTTTTCGCTGATCTGTTTGTTGCTTTTTACGGTAGTCGGTATAATTACCAAGAATATCCACAATTTCCCCTTGTCCCTCAAATACCAGCAAGTGATCAACCATTTTATCCATGAAATAACGATCGTGAGACACAACAATCAAACAACCCTGAAAACTTCTCAGGTAGTCCTCCAACACACTTAACACAAAAATGTCAAGGTCATTGGTGGGTTCATCTAAAATTAGAAAATTGGGATTGGACATTAAAACTGTCATAAGCTTTAATCGACGCTTTTCTCCCCCACTTAATTTATGCACAAATTGATAATGCATCGACCGGTCAAAAAGGAAGCGCTCCAAAAACTGAGCGGCAGAAAGCTGTCTTCCTTTTTCAAGTGGAATAAATTCAGCGATATCGCGAATAACGTCAATCACTTTTTTATTTTCATCGACCTTAATCAAATCTTGATTGTAGTAACCAAAAACCACTGTATCACCAATGACAACTTTACCTCCATCCGGATCAATTCTGCCTTGAAGTAAGTTCAGGAAAGTTGATTTTCCAGTTCCATTTCTACCGACAATCCCCATGCGTTCCAATCGTTGAAATGCATAGCTGAATTGGTTCAGAATCACTCGGTCACCAAACGATTTCGATACTTTGTGTAACTCTACTATTTTGGAACCGAGTCGTTCCATTTTCACCGGAATTTCAAGTTCATCTTCCTCAATTCTCTGGCTTGCCGTCTTTTTCGTTTCCTGAAATGCATCGACGCGGGCTTTTTGTTTTGTACCTCGAGCCTTGGGTTGGCGACGGATCCAATCCAATTCCTTTTTAAATGTATTCCGAGCCTTTTCAATTGTAGACTGCAATTGTTCTTGACGTTCAGCCTTTTTTTCAAGGTAGTAGGAAAAGTTACCTTTGTATTTATACAACGTTTGATCATCCAACTCAAAAATAGTATCACACACCACTTCTAGAAAGTATCGATCGTGTGTAACCATTAAGATCGTTGAAGATGATTTGGAAAGAAATTCTTCTAACCATTCAATCATATCCAGGTCAAGGTGATTCGTTGGCTCATCAAGAATTAGAAAATCAGCATTGGAAACCAACACCTGAGCCAAGGCTACTCTTTTTTTCTGTCCACCAGACAATGATCCTACCATTTGGTGGTGATTGTCCAGTTTCAATACAGAAAGAACTTGCTTCACACGGGTCTCTAAATCCCACAATTGAAGTTCAGACATTCGCTCGTAAGCCAATTCAATTCTTTTCTCATCGCTACCCTCAATTGCATCGTTGTATTCTTTTACAATAGAAAGTTGTTGATCCTCTCCACTAAAAACAGCATCAAGAATGGATACATTTTCAGGTAATTGTTCCGTTTGCTGCATAAACGCGACATGGATATCCTTCCGGTAAGTGATTCGACCGGCATCATAGGATTCCATCTCCATTAAACAACGCAACAAAGTGGTCTTACCATTGCCGTTTTTTGCCACAATAGCCACTTTCTGACCGAGGTCAATACCAAATGTCAAGTCACTAAAAAGTGTTCGCTCACCAAATGACTTGGTAAGTCCTTCTACAGATAAATAATTCATAATTAACGGATACGATTGAGCGAATCAACCAATGCTTTGTCTTTTCTCACACCTTGAATCCCAAGAAAAATAAACAGAAAAGCTGACGCAAAACTGAAGAAGCCCATTTCCATTGAAATCGACTCCTCCACATTACTCGTTTGAGCTGTCATGAGGTAAGTTGAAAGTGCAATCCATGCTGTTGAAATAAGGTGAACCGAAAATGCAATCCAACCTAACTGAATTTGTCGTTTTCGGTTTTTGAATGAAAAAATAGTGACCATTAACAAAAAGATGATGACCATTTGTAAAATCCAACTGTAATTAGTGGAAGTGATTTTTTGAGTAACCACATTTTTGGTGTAAAAAGGAGTAACCTGAAGTATATCAGAACCAAAACTTATTTCAAAAAAATGGGACATAAATAAAGGAACGGCTACAAGTAAAACAGCACCAATAAAATAAAACGTTTGAATGCGTTGAATCATAATCTTTTTTGGGTAAAGTTAACAGAGTATAACGACAAGAGAAACGATGCTTCAAAACATTTTAGCATTTTTTTAGATGTGGAAAACCAAAGTCAACATATCTTTGTTGAGTGTTTTACATTACCTTATGATAGTAATACTATTATGATTGTACAGATTAAATTAAATATGCCAGAAAAATCCTACGTTAAGGATCCACAAGAAACGCGTTTGGGAATGGCTATTTTAACATCAAGTATTGACCTTATAGATTCCATTGGATTCGAAAATATCACCTTTAAAAAATTAGCACTCGAAGTAGGTACAACTGAAGCCTCGATATACCGTTATTTTGAAAACAAATACCAATTATTGCTCTACTTGTATGCCTGGTATTGGGCCTTTATGAACTACAGAATTACAACCGAAACCTTCCATCTTCATTCGAGTAAAGAAAAATTAGATTACGCCATAAACATGTTGATTTCGCGTGAAGAGTCCAACGTACCAATTTCAATGATCAATCAGCATAAATTGTATTCAATAATTGAAAACGAGGGGATTAAATCTATACTCACCAAGAACATTGATACAGTAAATCAAACTGGCGCGTTCAGCAACTATAAAGAAATTGTTAGTCAATTGTCGGCTTGGATTAAAGATATATCGCCATCGTTCCCCTACCCTAACATGCTCGTAACTACGATTATAGAAGGCGCCCACATGCAGCATTATTTTGCCGAACATCTGCCTCGTTTGACCAATACAGAAGATAACCAGGATACGGTTAAACAGTTTTATCAACTTCTTTTAACAACAATGTTAAACACATCAAAAAAATGAAATCACCAACTATATCGCCATGGGTAAGGCTTTCCCAACTTTTGCGACTTGAAAAAAATGAAGTTTCACAACTCTATATATACGCCATATTCAGTGGCTTAATCGGACTTAGTTTACCACTTGGAATTCAATCCGTAGTTACGTTCATACAAGCGGGACAAATTAGTACGTCTTGGGTAGTCTTGGTAGGACTAGTTATACTCGGAGTTATATTATCTGGTGTTTTACAAATTATGCAATTGCGCATAACTGAAAACATTCAACAGCGCATTTACACAAGGTATTCGTTCGATTTTGCCTATCGTTTCCCTAGGTTACACCGGTTGATGATGAAGGACAAGAATCCAAATGAGTTAATGAATCGTTTTTTTGATATTATTAGTTTGCAAAAAGGAATAGCAAAAGTGTTACTTGACTTTACCTCATCGTCATTACAAATTATTTTTAGTTTATTGGTGTTGTCCTTTTACCATCCTTTCTTTATTGCCTTTTCTATTCTACTAATAATTCTCATTTACCTTATTTTCAGACCAATGATTCGTTTAGGCTTTCAAACAAGTTTAGCAGAATCAAAATACAAATACCAAACAGCGTATTGGCTTCAGGAAATTGCAAAGGCAGATTGGTCTTTTCGTTTAACTCCAAAAGGCGACCATTCATTGAAACGTTTGGATAGCCATACAGCTGATTACATTAAAAGTAGAGAAAACCACTTTGAAATCCTGTGGAAACAATACGGTTGGATGATCGCAATAAAGGCGCTTATTGTTGCTGCACTTCTTGGACTTGGAGGATTCTTAGTGATCGATCAACAAATGAATTTAGGTCAATTTGTTGCAGCCGAAGTACTTGTGCTTTTATTGTTGGCTTCTGTTGTAAAACTCATTGAATTACTCGAAACATTATACGACGTATTCACTTCTCTTGAAAAGCTTGGTTCGCTTCAAGATTTGCCGCTAGCGTTTTCAGACACAATGATTGATAGTCAATTTACTGGTTTATTTCCTATTGAGTTGATACCAAACAATCATCCGGAGAATCCAATTGTAACTGTGAACAGAGGAGATAAAATTCTTTGGATTGGAGGACACCAATCTCTTGCCATCAACCGCTTAAAAAACCTCATAGATACAAGCCTTTCTGATTCTCATACGCCACGATGGAATTCTACTGTGCCAAATGCTGAAATGATTTGTTCTATGTACGATAATGTGGGCTGGTTTGATAATGACTCAAGGTTATTTGATGGAACCTTACGTGAGAATTTAACCATGGGAAGAACGTCTATTTCTATTGAAGAAATGGAGCAGGCGTTGGAAGTAGTGCAATTAACAAACTTTGTAAAACTAAATCTCAAAGGATTCGACATGGAACTTGGACCGAGACAAGAGGGAATTAGTGAAGAAGACAGGGAGCGGATTTTAATTGCCCGGGCACTTACACATCATCCTGAATTGCTTCTTCTTTCTATGCACGGATTGGCCATTGACACTCCCGAAATTGTTTCGATTCTCCATCGAATTACAACCAGTTATCCCAACGCCACAATTGTATGCGCAGTACCAGAACATATTCCGGTTAAATGGGACAATAATCAACTTTTAAATTGATAGAAAATGAAACAATTTGAAAAGTATTCGACAATACAATTAATGGAAAGTCGTAAAACACCCAAACGCCTGTCAAAATTGATTCTCGTTTTTGGTGCGCTTCTCCTCATCATTTCACTTTTACCATGGACACAAACCATTAAGTCTAGAGGTAACGTAACCGCATTTGCGCAGGAGAAGAGACCACAAACGATTCAAACCATAATTGGTGGACGAATCGAGAAATGGTACGTTAAAGAAGGTGATTTTGTAAAAAAAGGCGATACGCTTGTATTCTTATCAGAGACGAAATCTGAGTACATGGATCCGAAACTCATTCAACGAACGGAATCGCAAATCAAATCAAAAGAAAGCAGTGCAAGCTCCTACATGAACAAAGTCAGTTCACTCGACCAACAAATTGATGCATTGATTGATAACCGTTTAATCAAGTTGCAACAAGCTCGAAACAAGGTGAACCAAGTGAAGTTCAAAGTCACTTCGGATAGTATGAATTACAAGGCAAATTCAAAACAACTTGATATTGCTGTCAAACAATATGAACGATTCGAAGAACTTACCAAACAAGGATTGAAATCCCAAACTGAGTTGGAAAATCGGCGACTCAAAGTTCAAGAAATGGAAGCAAAAGTGGTAGCACTTGAAAATTCACTTCTCTC
>CANHQC010000089.1 GCA_947462695.1 Flavobacteriales bacterium
ACAACTTTACGGCTCAAACACTATCTCCACTCAGAGTAAAAATCGGTTGTGCATACATTACAAAAGGTAAACTGGAATTTATTCCTGAGGGCAAACCAACTCGAACAATTGACTACGGAAATGGAACTTGTGATGGATCTTTCACCATTGAAGTGAATGGCAATACATATACGATTATTCTGTAAGCTACTTTTCCACTTAAAGAATTTGAAGGGACTGATTTATAATTAGTCCCTTTTTTAATTTACGATTGACCCAAAATCTACGTTATACGTCAGGCCTATTTGTAATGTGTGATTTCGCTCTGTTTGAATACCGTCTGCCTTAACGATATACTGATTGAGGTATCCGAATTGCACATTCATATTTTTGTTAAAGCGCCAACCTAATGCTGCGTAGAAGCGATTTTGATCGAGTATATTTTTACCTATTCCTTTTCCGAAACCAATAAAAGGTTCGTCATAAATGGCTAGAAAAAGCGTATTGTCTTTCCATTCATTGCGCGTCAAAGGAACAGCAGCAAAGAGCCGATATCGAATGCGTTGCCTGAAATTAAACCCCTCCATTTTCCAATCACTATTTTCAGCATTTATTTTCCAATTTTCGAGAAAACGTTGCTCAAGTCGGTAGCGATGCTGAATGTCCACTCTTCCAATCGGAGATTTTAGAATAACCTGTTCCCAGATTCGATGCTCATTGAATGCTTTTGCAATGGGTTGTTCACCGTATGGAAATGACTTAATCCATCCATAACCTGCTGTGAGTTGAAGACTTGGTTTTGCATAATAATCTATCCCTAACCGAAGTAGTGATTGTTGCAAGTGTTGAAATCCATCTGATCTTCTCCATTGATACTCAGTGTGAATACCGAATTTGTCTGTTAATTTGTGATTACCAGTATATATTGCCCACGCATGTTGTTGAGTCACGATTTCTTTTTGTGCCAAAGAGACTGTTGAAAGCAACAAAAGCAAACACATTAATCTTACGTATCTCATTGCTCATTAATTTTTCTCAAACGTGTTGCCAAATGATGAGATGAATTCTTAACGTGTCTGAGCGCATCTAAACCAATAATCTCCATTCCACCGCCCATGCTTTCACGTTCTGCTTTTATTAAGTGTAAACTTTCGATTACTGAATGGTCAATTAACTTGCAGTTTTCCAAAACAATATGCAGTTTTTCTTCAGCTGGAAAGTTAGATATACACTTTCTTACACGTCCAAAATTACTAAAGATAACAGCACCTTGAAGAAAGATGTAATCACCCTCAATTCGCATATCACTTTTAAACAATTGAGCTATACGAGCACCACGGGAGATGTGCATGATCATTTTAAGTATGATTCCAGCAGCAATTCCGATTAATAGATCTGTAGAAAGTGTAACAATGATAGTAACAATGAAGATTCCCATTTGATCTTTTCCAATTTGAGCCATATGAAAGAACTCTCTTGGATGAGTCAACTTCCAACCAACTCCAATAAGCATCGCTGCCAAGGCACCCAACGGAATTAAATCGCTGAAATAAACGGCCAATACTAAAAAAAGACAAATAAAAACACCATGAAAAAAGTTTGCCCACCTCGTTTTACCTCCATTGGCTACATTAGCTGAAGATCGGGCAACTTCACTAATCATTGGTAACCCACCTAATATTCCAGCCACTACATTCCCCAAACCTACTGCAAACAAGTCCTTATTGTAGTTTGATTTCCTTTTGAATGGATCCATGCCGTCAATAGCTTTAACTGTGAGTAAAGCTTCAAGACTTCCGACTAGCGCAAACATGATCACATATTTAATGAATGTTCCAAGCTGTTTTGCACCCTCAAAACTCACATTTATTGCCAAAATATCTGACAATCCCTTATCAAAACTTACGAGCGGTTTTTCTTCACCAACATTATGAATTCCGATAAAATGAGCGAGTGGAATTGACACAATGAGGACTACCATTGCTGATGGGATTTTTTTCAACCATTTATTTGTTATGTATGGCCAGCCAAAAACGATAAGGAGACTTATTAAACCAACAATTACAACCTTATAATGCATGGCGATTTTCGATAGTGTTGATGGAATTGCTGCAATGAGATCCAATGGCTCAACAATTGGTTTTCCAGATTCATTTACCGGATTTACGCCAAGTAACAAATGTACTTGCTTACTAATTATTATAATTCCAATTGCGGCAAGCATTCCATGTACTGCCGAAAGCGGGAAAAAATCTGCAAGTTTCCCAAGTTTTAACCAACCAAAGATAATTTGAAGTAATCCGGCCACTACAATTGCACCAAGTGTCAAATGCCATCCTAAATTGGTGTTATGGTGACCAAATTCAGCAACTGAACCTGCCACAATGACAATCAAACCTGCTGCAGGACCTTTTATTGTTAATTCAGACCCTGAAACAAAAGCCACAACAACACCACCAATCATGGCTGTAATTAAACCAAAAACAGGGGGAAACTCGCTCGCTTTTGCAATGCCAAGACTCAGCGGAAGTGCTAACAAGAGCACAAGAAAACCAGATAAACTATCCGATTTCCAATTTTCAATAAGTCCTGCTAAACCTGAAGCAGGAACTTGAGTTTTATTCATTTCATTTTTCATAATACATCGATTTTATGCGGAGCGTTTTGCCGCTGAATGATAGTTTTTAACATGTGGCCCAAGGAAAATTCGGGCAAAAATTCTAATTGAAGAGAGTCCGTTTAAGATCAAACTCATGCCAACAAGGAAGGCTAAAAATGCTTGTCTTTCGCCAATATGAAAGAACAGTAAATCCTCACCTATAAATGTTGGTGTAATTGGAAAACCTGCAATTCCAATTGCAGAAAGAAAAAAGACAGCAGCTAATTTTGGATGGTCATATGAATGTCCATAAAACCTATCAAGACTCACCCATTCACCGTGATTTCTCAATAATTGAATACTTATATGGCCCACTAAGCCAGATACAAATACACCACTCAAGTATAACACAAGATGTGAAAACACAACACTCTCATTAAAAGAGATGGCAATAGCCAATGCTATATGATTGGTAATCAGCAAACTCCAACTTAAACGAACACTGGCTCTCTCGGTAAATGATTTTATCACCATTAATAGGCCTAGTATCGCAAAAACTTCCGGCAAATAAGGAAGTAAAACTGGGTTAATTATTGATCGTTTTAGAAGAAGAAAAAATCCAATCAGACAGATTACTCCAAAAACAACGTATACATTTTTAAATGTTAAGAATGACCAGCGCGAACCAAGCTTTTTAAGTGGGTTCCATAATCTTCGATATAAAAAACTATCTAGGTTCCACTCTTTTAAACTGAGCATGTAAAGCGTTTGTTCCCAGCGATGTGTCCATGCTCGATGTTGAACCGGTTGTTTAGAAATGACTTGATAATTGCTCAGTTTGATTTTGTAACTCACAATTGATGGGGAAATCAGCAACTGATAGGTTCTAAGAAAAGCATTTCCAGCAATATGAATCAATGCTATCCATTCTATACCTAAAGCTATTTCGACGAATATCAGTCCTATTTGTGCAATTGAAGAGTAGGCTATCTGACTTTTAATAGACGATTGAACTCGTGCAGTCAATGTTGCCATAACACTCGTTGACAATCCTAAAACAGCAAACATCCACCTTACGGAAATCTGATGCTCCCAAAAAGGGAAGGTTCTCAAAAGCAGGAAAGGACCAATATGTACTGCCAATGAACCATAAAAAATAGCACTTGAGGGGGTTGGCCCTTCCATTGCTCTGGGTAACCAAGAAGAAAAAGGCAGTTGTGCGGATTTGGCAGCAGCCGAAATAAACAGCATCAAGGAAATGAAAAAACCAGTTACACTGTGGTGCATTAAGTGTTCATGAACCAATTCTGTATTTTCAAGATTACCGAAAGAAACATTACTTGTCCATAAGTGATGACTCAACCACATGGCGATGATTATCCCCACATCGCCGATTCTATATATTGAAAAGACTTTTACAGCATTTTTAACTGGCAAATAACGATCCCTGTAAAATGCAATAAGTAGGAAGGATGAAATACCTAGTATCTCCCAGCCAACAAAAAGCGTTTCAAGGTTTCCTGATAAAATTGTTATGTTGTAACCTACATAAAACAATGATATAACATTGAAAAACCGTTTATAGCCATTTTCTCTGTGAAGATAATACCTACTGAACCACGTGATTACAAAAGTCATCAACGCACCAATCAATAAATAAACTGATGTGATTTCATCGAAATAGAAGTCAAGATAAAAATCATACCCGGATGACTTGAAGACCGTTAACTCTCGTATATCATAAGTTGAATGACTACCTGTAATCCAAATAAATGTCGCCAAAACTGCAGCAACTAATTGAGATCCAGCAACCAGAAAAGAATTCCAGGATAAAAATGTTTCATTCTTTTTGGGCAGAATTAAACTGATGAGTAATCCTGTAATTGGTAAAAAAATTAGTACGTGTATGAGGGTATTCATTATGCCTTAATTTAAATGTGTAACTGGAATATTTTCTGAATAGGTATAGAGATGAGACTCTAATTCACTAATATCCCACCCTTCTAATGGTAGTGGCTTAAATACTTCAAATTGCCCTTTTTGGTACCAATAAAACTGAGATGTCACTGGATGAATTGCAAGCAAGTGAATCCATTCATTTTTAAACCAATCCTTGAGCACTTCATTTTGATCAAGAATCACTGCAATTTTATCCGGAATTTGCTCAACAATAACGCACAATCGAAGAGGATCATGAACCTCAATCATTTGGCTCGGTAAACCGGTACGTAAATCACCATCCGTTCCATTTGCAACCCCAATTAATCCGATTACATTGTGTGGTAATTTCGTTCCTGCTCCAAGTTGGTTATTGTCTACCCTTGAGAAAAAATACTCCAAATTAATACCACCACAAACCGGCGCAACTGCACTTAGAATCGAATTTAAAGTAGAACCATCTGTATCTTTCTCATAATCGTAGGAATTGAGGAAAGCACGTCTATCTAAAAAAACATTTTTTGTTAGGTGTCTACCTCCGACAATTGCTAATGCATTTGTGGCATGATTAAGCTCAGGTCTTGGTTCAAATAATGAAACAGTTCTTCTTTTTACCTTACGATGAACTTTCGATGCATTCCCATTAAACGAAATTGATTCAAACCTTCTAGAACGCTCATTCGCATTTAATTCTAATGCGATTCGAAACGAACGCTTATGTTGTTCAAACATCCCTTTTTGCAATTGATCAATATTCTCGGGGGAATAAAACTCGATTTCATCTCGGGAAGTATCGTGCAAGGCAGCCACGAACAAGGTTGAATCAGGGATGTCTATTCCACGTTGCCGCAGTAAAATTCGAACCTCCGTATTATTTGCCATTTCCGCTATAACCCTTGCATTCACTGAACCAGGTCTTCCTGAACATGCACCACAATCGTAACCCGCGAAGTGCGTATTATTTACGCTTGATGATCCATGGGCAACACAAAAAATAAATTTCGCAAACTTATCTGTTAATCCGATACTACGTAATAATCCTTCGACACGTCCTGCCATTTCCGTAAGTGTAAATCCAACTTGCAATTGAGTTTGATTATCTGAACCTTCATAGTCAACAGAGAGCTTTGAATCAGCAGCACAATGGTCAAAAGAAGCAACTGAACTTGCATTTTTTCTTGGCCAAAACACAGAAAGAACTAGCTTTATTGCAGAAAAAAATCCAACCGTATGCGTAATAACCCAGCCAGCAAAAAGTCCATGTGCATGTTTATTAAAATGGATTTCCTGACTGTTCTGTACCGAAGCATTTATCTCCTTAATTAAATGTTTTGGCGTTACTGGAGCTGGACATAACTTTGTGAGAAGTGAACTTCCGGAGGGTTGATAAAAAATGGGAACATTAAAAAAACCCGGCGTACCAAAAGTTTCACACAACGGATCAACTGTCTCCAAATGCCGTCTCATAGAACATTCGCGATCATCAATACAGAATAATGCCTGAAAAGAATGAAGGCTTTCACTTTTTACCTTTTTAGATGCCATCGACAAGGCTTCTACAACTTGATGGTAATAGCTTAGTTCAAATGCTTCATGCCATAATAAGAGGCATTCCTCCTCTTCGTCTGGTTGTACATCATCAAAAAGTTCCACAGCAATTAAAGATGCTTTTATGGCAATCGGAGACCAGATTTCGCCAAATTGATCATCCAACGCATCTATTTCCAAAAGACACTCAAAAAGGATAAAGTCACGAAGACTTATCTCACGATGATTCGTTAGAAAACGGGGATGATCTTCTACTGTAGATACCATTCCTGACCATCCTGAATGCGCAAACTGTTGATCGAAAAAATAGCGCTCAACTAGTTGTTTATCTCCTATTAAAATTTGAATTACCTCATCAAGAACATCTTCTTCATTTAGCAAAAGCTTTCTGGCACGTTCAGATCTGAAAAAGCTAATTTTACTCACCTTTTCCAATTCTCTTATAGAAGCTATAAATCCAGCTTCGTTGTAGGGAAAATTCCACAATGCAATCCCTTGATCCAGATAGCTACTAACAACTCTAAATAGAATAGGATGAACAAGCGAATCAAGATCTATTTGATAGCTATTTTTCCAATTGGATCTAAGGCTTCCAATTCTAGGGAGTGCCCTTTCCTTAATTTTACAATCTAGAAGAAGACTGAACCAGTCTTCCCATTTCTCACCTTTTTTTGTTTTAATATGCTGAATTAGAATTTCTTTATTGATCTGCCCGTTTTGGTAATAGCGCTGATATTCAGCTTTTGATAAAAGCACAGTATATCCAAAAATTCTAGCTGCCTTAATGATTCCTTCTGAAAATGGAAGATCTTGAAAAGAATGCAACGTATTATGATGAATAAAGTCTTTTAAAGGTGCTTGAGCAGGTAAATAATGCTTGAGTCTGTTTAGCAATTGAGAATATTCGGAATTGCCGTTTTTTATTTTCATAAAAATGATGGATTGATAAACATAATTTCACTTTCAGTTAATGGTAGTTAACCGCCAAAACTTATCTCATTCTTGAGATTAAAAGAGAAAACTGTAAATCAAATGCGAATGGATCGAAATTCAAGCCAAATGGGGGCTTTTCGTAGAAAAAATAAATGTTTGGGATAGGTTTTTATATTTACCCTTCTCGAATCAGTAGTTCTACTCAAATAATGTAAACCAAAGACAGAATGCGTAATTAATGCTCCGCAATTTCGATCATCTTCCGTAGAATCATCTTGTTCATCTATCCAAAACTGAATAAATGATGGTGTTGATTCCTTAGTTGAGAAAACTTTCTGGTTTTTTACTTTATGATGAGTCGAGGAGGATAGTGAGGAAAGAGCGATAGTCAAAGACTGAACTGAACTCAACAAAATTAACGCGGTCAGCGTCAATGTGAGAGCTTTTGAAATAGTCAGTCGAAGTGTAACTTTCATGAAATGCAAATTTGTGCTTTCACTTTTAATTAGGGCCTTAATTTTTTGTTAAAAGAACGTTTAAAAAGTTATTTTACAAGTGAAAAAGTGCCTTTTAACA
>CANHQC010000090.1 GCA_947462695.1 Flavobacteriales bacterium
GGCATCAGGGCGCACCAAGATTATGCACCTGAAGGCCGAGAAATTAATCCGTCAGCCTTGCCAATTGACACTTACCGAAATTCAGCTGTGGCAGTTATTTGTACCTTTTTTGAAAATCAACCTTCCCTCATTTTAACGAAACGAATGCCCTATGATGGAGTTCATGGCGGTCAAATTAGTTTCCCGGGTGGAAAAATAGAGACTGATGATCCCACGAGTGAACATGCCGCACGAAGGGAAACATGGGAAGAAATTGGATGGTCGTTGGAAACACATCACTTGATAGGTAAACTTACCGATGTGTATATTCCTGTGAGTAAATTTCGAGTAGAGCCCTATTTTTACCTTATTGATGAACTTCAGGACTTCCAATTAAATCCGAGAGAAGTAAGTGAGATCATACCGCTGCCTGTTGATTTTCTCGTTAGCCAAAATAGTTCAAGAATCGTCACTATTCCATTAGCAGGAAAAAGTGTTTTAAAAGATGTTCCAGCATTTGTTTACAACGAACACGTTATTTGGGGAGCTACTGCCCTAATGCTAGGCGAAATCAAAACGATGCTTATGCAACAACGTTAAAAACGAAAACGCATACATCCAAATGCCGCTGAAATACTGTTCGAATCTTTCATGAAGAAGGATAGTGCATCGTAACTTGAGATTCCAAATTCATAGGTTCCATTTTTAACAATGAAATTAATTCCCACAGGAATGTTGCTTTTGTATATCCCACCACCAAAATAACCAGCTGAAAGTGCCAACCATTTAACCGGTCGAATTTCCGCTCCGCATGAAATGACTGGATTTGCAATACTACCCGGATTATTTCGATCAAACGGTGCAACAAAATCAGCCCCAATTTTAACTCGTTGTCCAAATTCCATACTTGCTCCTAAGCGAAAATCAGCTGGATTTTCCACGGTATATTTTTCTTCACCAACCAGTGAAAATAATCCGCCGTTTTTCAACAATTGGTTAACGGACTGCGTGACGTTGTAGTCGCTTAATCCATCTATTCGCAGGGTAGTAAGCAAGGTGTCATTCACTCGGTAAACATTTCTGTTGTACGTTACTTGCCCAATATTATTTACCGCTGCAGAGACTTTAAGTTTTCCGAATAACTTCACGCTAACTGCTAAATCTATTCCGTACCCATTTCCGACCACCGAAGGTAAAAAGCCTCCCTTTTGGGTATATGCCGAACTATTTGTCAACGCTACATTTCCGTAATCAATATTGAAATTGGGCGACATCGAAGCATACATAAACAACCCATCGTCAGTAGATTCCATATTAAACATCGCAACAGACTGAATAAACCGTCCACCAATTCCAGCATACACAGCAAAACTAGAATCGTTTCCGAAAACCTTACGTCCATATCCAAAGCTGTAATGGCGGTTCCAAGAAGCACGAATTGTCGATCCTTTGGTGATTTCTGACAGATTTAATGGAACTGCAATTGTTCCCTGTATCACGGCACTTAACGTGTCCTCTGACAGATTTATACTGTTGGCAATTGTCGTTGTATCACCGTTAAACACAACGGTTAAAGAATCGAAGTAATCAGCCAATTTACCCCTAAACAATAAGTCTGTAGTTCGCTCATTGAATTTAGAATACCATCGGTAATTCTCGCTTATATTGATGGCAATGCCCCCGAAACGCTCATGTTGATAAGCAGCACCAAACCAGTTGTAATTAGCAAAAATGGTTAATCCAGCCTCCGCATAATCGGCAGCTGCAGCTTGTTGCTTTTGCCAATCGATGTTGGAGGTATTACCGTTTTGTACTGAAGTTCGAATTGTTTTATATAGATTTCGTAGTTTTTCGGAATTGAGTGAGTCAGAATAAATTCCAGCGCCAAACTCCGTCAAGCCCATGGTAAATTTCTTTCCTTCATACCCTGTCCCCCAGCCCAATGCAGACACATTTATTCCTAAAGAGTGGTAGTCCGTTACGGCAGTGGTAGCGTAACCTTTTCCAACAGCGGTATATGAAAAACCCTGTGTTTGAGCATTAAGTAAAGTGGAAAAAAGTACAGTAAACAAAAAGGAAGTAATCGACTTGATCATAGACGAAATTTTTGTCGAAGTTAGTGATTAGGAAATGACAAAAAACAAAAAGAGGAACAAATCCATTGGGAACTGTTCCTCTTTCTGCTAAACCATGCTAAAACTATAAAACCTAAAACTACAACTATGAAATTGTGCTTTACAATACAAATGTACAGTTCCTTTTTGAACCGACGACATTTTTAGTTGAAAAAAAATGTTAAATAATTGATTTATCCGAGGGCAACATCTAAAATCATCATCACTAAGAAGCCTCCGATAAAGCCAAGCACAGCAACATCAGTGTATTTATCTCGCTGTGTCTCCGGAATAACTTCCTCTACAACTACAAATATCATTGCACCGGCAGCAAATGCTAGCGCAAAAGGTAAAATGGGCTGCATGTATATAACTGCCATTGCGCCGATTACTCCAGCTACTGGTTCAACAATTGCTGATAATTGTCCATACCAAAAACTCTTTTTTCTGGATGCACCTGCCCTTCTCAACGGCATTGCTACAGCGAATCCCTCAGGGAAATTTTGAATACCAATACCTATAGCAAGAGCAATTGCCCCAGTAAATGTGGCATCTTCCATTCCGAGTGAAGCTGCACCAAACAAAACACCCACTGCTAATCCTTCTGGAATATTGTGAAGTGTAATAGCCAAAACCAACAATGCCGTTTTGTGCAGCTGCGTTTTAACCCCCTCTTTCTCGTCCTCTCTAAAATTGATATGCAAGTGAGGAAGCCGTTTATCCAAGACAAATAAGAATAACGCGCCGAGTAAAAATCCGACGGCAGCTGGTGCCCAAGACCAACCCGGATACATTTTCTCCGACATTTCTATCGCTGGATTCAATAGCGACCAAAAGCTGGCAGCGACCATAACTCCACCCGTGAATCCAAGCATGCCATCAAGAACACCCCGATGCATATTTTTAAAGAAGAAAACGAGTGAAGCACCAGCTGCAGTGACCAGCCAAGTAAATGTCGTTGCAATCAATGCTGCAAGTACGGGATCAATAGACATAAAAAACAATTCGATCTCTTTCATCTATCTTATTTTTATCAAAAATACGGAACAATCAGTAAACTAAATTCTATTTTCAATGATTGGGAAGAAATCCCTATCTTTGCACACATTTTTTCAATACTTAAACAATAAATAATGGCGACAAATCGAACATTTACCATGTTGAAACCAGATGCAATCGAAAACGGGCATATGGGAAAAATCATCGACATGATCATCCAGGCAGGATTCGAAATCAAGGCAATGAAATTGACACGCTTGACCACAGAACAAGCACAAGAATTTTATGCCGTTCATGCTGAGCGTCCGTTTTACGGAGAATTGGTTGAATACATGACTTCCGGACCTATTGTTGCAGCCATTTTAGAAAAAGAAAACGCAGTAGCAGATTTCCGTGCATTAATTGGTGCTACCGATCCTGCTGAAGCAGCTGAAGGAACTATCCGTAAATATTATGCTGAATCAAAAGGTCGCAATGCTGTTCACGGTTCTGATTCTGATGAAAATGCAGAAATCGAAGGGAAATTCCATTTTTCAGCGAACGAAATCGTATAATCAACTCACTAGTTTGATTACAAAGGCTGTTTCTTGCGAAGCAGCCTTTGTTTTTTGTTAAAAATCCGAGGTACAATTTGTACATTTGACTTTATTGAAATTTCATCCAATGCAGGCATACTCCTATACCGTTAAAGACAGATTCCTCCGCTATGTGCAAATCGACACAACGGCCGATCCATCCTCAACTTCTTTCCCATCGACTGAAAAACAAAAGGATCTCGGTAGACTTTTAGCGGATGAATTAAAATCGCTAGGTATTGAGGACGCAGAAATGGACGAATGGGGGTATGTTTTTGGTACGATTCCTTCAAATAGCAACCGAGAAGGATTGCCAACTATTTGCTTCTGTTCACACATGGATACTGCACCGGATTGCAGTGGCACAGGTGTTAAGCCAATTGTGCATAATTCATTCAACGGGCAGCCAATCGTGCTTCCGGATGACCATTCACAAGTTATAACTGTAGATCAACATCCTTACTTAAGAGAAAAAATTGGTGATGACATAATCACAGCCAGTGGAACAACATTACTTGGTGCTGATGACAAAGCTGGAGTTGCTATAATTATGGATCTCGTGAACTTTTTACAAGCACATCCAGAGATCAAGCACGGTCCAATTCGCATACTTTTCACACCAGATGAAGAAGTCGGTCGCGGAGTAGAACACTTGCGTATGGAACACCTTAACGCAGACTTTGGTTACACATTAGATGGCGGGAAATTGGGTGATATAGAAGATGAATCGTTCTCAGCAGATGAAGTGGTCATTTCGATTCAAGGAATTAGCGCACATCCCGGTTATGCGAAAGGCAAAATGATTAATGCCATTAAAGTAGCTTCTGCTTTTATTGATGCGCTTCCGAAAGATCGCTGGTCACCGGAAACAACTTCTGGTCGAGAAGGCTTTGTTCATCCAACACATGTTGAAGGTGGACTGGAGCAAGCAAGCGTTAGTTTCATAATTCGCGATCATGTTACCGCCAAACTAGTTGACTACGAGAGAGAATTAGAAAAAATTCTACAAGAAACGATTGCACAATTTCCTGGAGCTGGTTATACCTTTAAGGTAAATGAGCAATACCGGAATATGAAAGAAATCATACAAACAGTTCCTTTTGTCACGGATTACGCTATTGAAGCGATGAATCGCGCAGGTATTACTCCTCGACCAATGATCATAAGAGGCGGAACAGATGGTTCGCGTTTATCATTCATGGGGTTGCCGTGTCCAAATATTTTTACAGGAGAAATGGCTATCCACTCGAAGCATGAATTTGTAAGCGTACAGGACATGCAAAAAGCGGTAGACACCTTAATCGAATTGGTTCAAATCTGGGAACAGCATTAAAGAAGTATGGATCATCGATTGTTACTCAAAGAAATCAATGCGGGGAAACTGGAGAAAGTGTATTTTCTTCACGGAGAAGAACCGTATTTTATTGATCAGTTGACAGATGCCATTCAGAAAGTGGCCCTTGAGGAACATGAACGCGATTTCAATCAGGTGATACTTTATGGAAAAGATGCTGAACCACTGAGTCTCATTTCTGAATTGAAAGGATTTCCGATGATGGCCGCTCGTAAGCTTATCATCCTAAAAGAGGCGCAAGATTTTAAAGGAATGGATAGCCTTGAGAATTATGCGGAGCAACCTTCTGAAACTACTATTTTCGTTGTCAATTATAAATACAAAACCTACGATTCGCGTAAGAAATTACTTAAATCAGTGGCGAAGAATGGCATTGTTTTCAAATCGGATAAAGTAAAAGAATACCAGCTTGCCGATTGGATACAAACCTATGCGAAGTCGACTGGATTTGGAATAACGTCAAAAGCATCGATGTTATTAGTCGAGTTTTTAGGGAATGACCTCGCACGAATTGTCAATGAGCTGGATAAATTGGCCATAATTCTTCAACCGGGTACAGCCATAAATGATGTGCATGTAGAGGAAAACATAGGGATATCAAAAGACTACAATGTATTTGAATTGAATAATGCGCTTGCCGTGCGTGATGCGTTAAAAGCTTTTCGTATTGCTGAATATTTTGCAGGAAATCCGAACGCCGGAAAATTAGTAGTGATTATCCCAACGGTATTTAAATTCTTTACCCAATTGATGCGGATACACTTTTTACCTAATAAGTCCAGGGAAGCGATTGCGTCTGCGTTAAAAGTACATCCATTTGCTGCTGGAGAATTGGTGAATGCATCGCGAAATTACAACCCAAAGCAACTGGCACATATCGTAAATGTCTTGCATGAATACGACCTTAAATCAAAAGGCGTGGGAAATACAGGGGCATTTACGGAAGGGGAATTGTTAAAAGAGATGATTTTCAGAATTTTACATTAATGCATCGGTTTTACGTTTCAGAAATTGCAATTGATACTCCTATCTTCACCTTAAATGAAGAAGAATCTAAACACGCTTGCCGGGTTTTACGATTGAAAACAGGAGATGCAATAGAACTTGTTGATGGAAGAGGGAATTTATTTTCATGCACCATCACAGAGGACCACCCCAAGCGTTGCACTGTTGCAGTTAATGATGTGTACTCCGAACCCAATCTACCCTACTCCTTGCATTTGGCTTTGGCTCCAACAAAAAACATGGATCGCATGGAATGGTTCGTTGAAAAAGCGACTGAAATTGGTGTGACTCATTTATCTTTTTTGCGTACAAAAAATTCTGAACGTCAGCAGTTGAAGCTTGATCGGCTGGAAAAAATTGCCATTTCTGCAATGAAACAATCAAAACGGTTGGTGTTACCTGTTCTTCATGAACTTGAAGACTTCAGGTCATTTATTTCAGCGCATCCGAACGGATTAATAGCACACTGTATTGAAGGAAAAAAAGGAAGTATTCGAGAAGACATAAGATTAGAAAACTGCCCTATACTCATTGGACCAGAAGGAGATTTTACATTGGATGAAATTGATTATGCTTTTGCAACTGGATATAAACCAGTAACTTTAGGTAATCATCGATTACGCACCGAAACAGCGGCATTGTATGCTTGTGTGGAAGCCGCATTAACTTTTGGAATTTAATATGAAGAACTTTTTATTCGGATTACTTGTGCTGTGCTTAACATTCACCGGAACAACCAACAATAGTTTTGCGCAGGGAAGCTTTCAACTTGCTGTATTAAAATACAATGGTGGAGGAGATTACTATGCCAATCCATCTGCCCTTCCTAACTTGATTGAATTTTGCAATCAGCAACTGGGAACGAAGATGACAAAAGATGTTCCTTATGTCGAAGCTGGAAGTCCGGACCTTTTTAATTATCCATTGATTCACATGACTGGGCATGGAAATGTAGTGTTTTCAGGACAAGAAGCGGCAAACTTGAGAAAATACTTGCAATCAGGCGGTTTTTTGCACATCGATGACAATTACGGAATGGATCAATTTATTCGCGTTGAATTGAAAAAGATCTTTCCTAACAATCAACTCGTCGAATTACCATTCAATCACCCTATTTTTCATCAGAAATACAACTTCAACGGACTACCTAAAATTCACGAGCACGATGGAAAACGACCACAAGCATTTGGTATTATTGATAACGGAAGATTAGTGGTATTGTACACTTTCGAAACCGACTTGAGTGATGGATGGGAGGATCAGCCTGTTCATAATGATCCTCAAGAAAAGCGACAACAAGCTCTTCAAATGGGCGCAAATATTGTCATGTATGCGTTCATGGAATAAACTTACTGGATTTTTAGTTGGAAGTCTTCTATGTTTATCGCTTCCCAAAATCGCTCAATCAAAAGTTGTCTTACCCGATGTGTTCGATAACAATATGGTCATTCAACAATCCAGCAACCTGCGGTTATGGGGTGTAGCTAAACCACAGAAATTGGTTAAAATTAAAGCCAGCTGGAGCACAAAGGAATACAAAATAC
>CANHQC010000091.1 GCA_947462695.1 Flavobacteriales bacterium
ACAGAACCTCCTTGTGAACCTTTTATGTTGATACCCATCCACGTGAAAAGTCCAACGGTATCGTTGGCTGCTGACTTAAATGTAATGGGTGCTTGATCAGTTCCGATCGCTACCAATGTACCACGTATCTCAATGTACCTTAGATTTCCGGTATTAAAGGAATAGTCTGGAGTTACTAGTACTTCAACACCCGGTTCAATCGTAAGTGTTTTTCCGGGGAAGACAACAATTGAGCCCGTAACAAGGTAAGGACTGCCTGAAAGCGACCACGTTGTATTTTGAAAAATACCACCAGAAACATTGGTTTGAGCAAACAGGGTTATTGAAAAGAATGCAAAAAAGGCAACTGCGATTGTTTTCATAGTTGATAATTTAAATTTTTAGTAGTTTTTGATTTGTACCAACTGAGTTCACTTTTCTGAGAATGAAAATACCAGCGGGTAGTTCAGAAACATCAAACCGGTTTTGTCCGTTTGGCTTTAGGATGTATTGATGTCCGATTAGATCGTAAAGTTCAATCTGTTCGATTGTTTCTGGGTAATAAAATTGAATTTCTGATTGAGCGGGATTTGTAAAACTGAAGTCTAAATACAAGGTTTCTAAGTTCGCTATTGAACCAAATTTTGATACGGTACTCAGAATGGTAGAACAAGATGAATCGTACACTTGATAGTTAATCAAGCCCTTCGTAATATCGTCATACCCGTCTATCAAATACGCCTCAATTTGAGCTGAATCCAATCCGCAAAAACAATTGGATAGCAGAGAATAATTTACGTTTGTGTTGTTATCGACATTGAAGGTGATATTTCCACAGATTTCGTTGTTTGTAACAATTGGTGCATTTAAACTGGATGAGATATCAGATATTCGTACACCGCCAAAATTGCTATTTATCTGGTTGTTAGACAGATTGGTAGCGACTGATACATTTAGAGCGAGTTCGTTGTAGTTAAACACATTGTTTACAATATCACATGCATACGAACCTTGAATTCCAACCGTATTGTCCAGAAAGGTGCAAAGACCAATCGTACCATTGTTTGGACCACTAACGGCAATAGTGTTGTTTTGGAACGTACAGTTTTCGATCAACATGGTATCAAACACACCCGAAGAAAAAACCACTGCGTTTTGGTTTTCCGTGAAAGTTGTATTCGTAAGAATAAAGCGGGTACTCCAGGCATTTACAGCGGTAGTATTGCCTTCAAAATAACAATTACTAATGGTGAAATAACTCCAGCCATAAACAGCGCTTTGATTCCCGATGAATTGACAATTGTTGAGTACCGTTTCATTTCCAACAGTTATGGCTTGCCCACAATAGGAGAACGTACAATTGGTGTATTCATACAATGAAAGGGGGGCTTCATAAGCGAATGGTATTTCAGCATTGGAGACATTAAATCGATCCGCATTTAACACTCCTCCTTGTGAAGATGTGCATTTGAAACCCTTCCATCCCACGGCTGTGGTATCATTCACTGTTCTTACGGTTATTTTTGCTTGATTGGTTCCAATCATGGTCAAGGTACCGCGTGTTTCAATGTATAGATCGTTAGAAGTGGTATTGTCAATAAGTACCGTTACGCCTGGCTCAATGGTTAGTGTGTTTCCTGGAAAAACGACTATTGATCCCGTCACGGTGTAGGGACTACCGCTAAGTGACCACGTAGTATTTTGAAAAATACCACCGGAAACGTTGGTTTGAGCGGATGCCAGCACAACGTGGAACAACAAAAAAAGTGAGACGATTAGCTTCATAAATCATGTTCTATGACTCTTAAACATCTCGAAAATCAATTTGTTTCGTGGGATAATTGTTAAAAAATGGAGGCAGAATATAACCTTGTAATCGAAGGTGTACCGGCAGTATTTTCCTCTCCAATAGTCATCTGAATTGGTTGTATTGAATCAATTCATTTCGGTTTTTTTCTTGCCGAATAGCTTTTTTCCATCGATTATGGTAATCATTTTCTTCATTCGTTGATGGGTATCCGGTTTTTTTGTAGTAAAGCGTTGTAATACAATCTGATGCTACCTTGAAATCTGATTTAGATAGTAATGCTATGGTGAAATTATTTGTGAGTGTGCAATTTAAACATTCGACAAAAATTATTGGATGAAATGGATTTTATTTGTTCGTATTTTCTATTTGGTCAGATGCGTTTGCTTTTTGAATATAGGCATTTAACAAAAAATCCCGCTTACGCAGGATTTTATTGGATGGGCGAATGGTATGAAATATCAAAATTTTTTAAGGATTTGAAAGAAGTCGCAGAATGGGATTTATAACAATCATTTACCAGAAAAGAGAGAGAAGGAGCCCCGAAGTATCGGGACAAGATGTGGGAGCGAAGAAAAACAAAGTGAAGTGAATCGCTCTCGCACTTCACTCTCACTCTGTTTAAGTGGTTCCACCAGGGCTCACCTCAACCTTGTTCGGTATAAACTTCTCGCCAGTTGCTACCAACAAAAAATCCCGCTTGCGCAGGATTTTTATGTGGTCCCACCAGGGCTCGAACCTGGGACCCACAGATTATGAGTCTGTTGCTCTAACCAACTGAGCTATAGGACCATGTTACAAAACGTAACGGTATTTCAATTTATCTGTCCTATAGCGAAGTTGCCTGTCCGCCGTTGCGAAGCTTAGGAGGAAGCTATAGGACCTAAAACGAATAATAACGTTAATTGGACTATTAAATCGAATGAATTTATTATTCTGGACTGCAAATATACATTAATGATCTAAAAAACGAATAGGTCCTCTATCAAACTTTCTCGACTTTCATTCGCAGCGAACCCATAAAAATAACTCCTAGGAGAATCGTAGCAAAGATCAAATGACTCGTCTGTACCAATCCTGGCATATTTGCATAGGCGAGTAATACGCCGCTGATCAATTCAATTGCAAGTACAATGAAAGCTGAACGAATGATTACGTGTTTGTGGGTTCGTTCATTTTGGTATGCCATGTAAACCAATAATATCAATACCAACCACGAAAAGCTTCTGTGTATCAGAAACTCCCATCCCAATTGGTCCGTCCAACTCTCTCGCCCAAACCCCATTTTCGTTAAATTGTCAATGTGCTCTCTGACTTGTGTTCCGAGAAACATTTGATAAAACGTAATAATTAGGATTATCCAAGTGAGCCACTTTATTGTGGCCGAAACGGCAATCGGTTTTTGCTGAGTTGGACTTACTAAATATATGAGGTACAGTTGTAGACCAATAATGATCAACGCCAATAAGAGATGGACAGTAATTGTCCAAGGAACTAAATTTGACGCTACCACAATAGAACCGAACCACGCTTCTAGTCCCATTAGAACTAAATTGATTCCTGCTAAAAGAAGGAATTTTCGGTTTCTGTAGTACCTGACCATCCAGACAAAACCGAAAAGCATGGCGTTCCCAGCAAGAAAGCCCAGTAACCTATTCACATATTCTGTATACGTTTTGCGCGTATTGAAATCTTCTTCAATTAATAAGGTAGGATCATTCTCTACCTTTTGAGCTGTTTCTGTTAATCCGATACGCCTCAAAAACGAACAGAATTTAAAGATCTTTTTTGATCGTTTTTCAGCGTAAATTTCCTTGTAATTTTCTGGCAGCTGCGCTTTTTCTGTTGGGGGAATCCATTCACCAAAGCATTTTGGCCAATCTGGGCACCCCATTCCACTTCCGGTTATACGAACGAAACTTCCTGCAACGACAACGAGGTAAATTAGGATCAGGGTGATCCATTGAAAACGGATAAAGCGAGGGGTGAATTGCATGGTGTAAATTTACTGAATCTGAGCGTTTTTACGATTTCGCGATATTTAAATATTTAAATTTCGCGAAATCGTAAAATTTTCAAGTCCATTCATCTAAAAATCAAACCTTCCCAGCAATAATCTCCTCCACAACCAACGGATCTAACAAGGTTGATGTATCGCCCAATTGTTCCAATTCTCCCTCTGCAATTTTTCTTAAAATTCGCCGCATAATTTTTCCAGATCGCGTTTTAGGCAATCCACTTACCAGCTGAATTTTATCAGGGATTGCAATTCGACCGATTACTTTTGAGACAGCTTCGATCAACTCTTCTTTGGTAAATTTTTCATCGTTACTTGGTTTCTCCAATACGACGAATGCATAGATCGCCTGACCTTTGATGTCATGCGGGTAACCAACTACCGCTGATTCAACTGCTTTAGGATGGGTATTGAGTGCGTTTTCAATTTCAGCCGTTCCAAATCGGTGACCTGAAACATTGATTACGTCATCAATACGGCCGATAATTCTATACATGCCGTTTTCATCTCGTTTCGCTCCATCACCGGTGAAATAATATCCTTTGTAGTGGCTGAAATAGGTAATCTTGCAACGTTCATGGTCTCCGTAAGTTGTTCGTAACATCGATGGCCAAGGAGATTTAATACACAAATATCCCTCCACATTGGGCTCCTGAATTTCGTTTCCTTCTTGATCAAGTAAAACTGGGGCAATTCCGGGCAAAGGATAACCAGCAAAACTTGGTTTCATTGGCGAAAGATTGCCGAGTCCGGAGATCATGATTCCCCCTGTTTCTGTCTGCCACCAACTGTCTGCAATCGGACAATTTTCTTTTCCAACATGAAGGTAGTACCACTTCCAGGCTTCCTCGTTAATTGGTTCACCGACGGAGCTAAGGACTTTGAGCGAGTCCAAACTGTAAGGTAGTATGTGTTCTGTACCAAATCCCATTAATGATCGGATGGCAGTAGGGGCAGTTAGGAATTGGTTAACTCCATGTTTGTCAATGATTTGCCAAAATCTGCCTGGATCAGGATAAGTAGGAATTCCTTCAAACATGACCGTGGTTGCACCATTTAACAAAGGACCATAAACTATGTAAGAGTGTCCGGTGATCCAGCCGATGTCTGCCGTGCACCAATACACATCATTATCCTCATATTGAAAGACATTTTTAAAGGTGTACGCCGTATATACCATGTAACCACCGCACGTATGTACAACGCCTTTTGGTTTACCAGTAGATCCTGAAGTATATAAAATGAACAAATTGTCCTCAGCATCCATTTCTTCTGCCTCACACGTAAGCGATTGATTTTCAATGACCTCATGCCACCAATAATCACGACCAGGCTCCATTTCTGGCGACCAGTTTAAGCAGTTTAAGACAATTACTGATTCAATACTTTGACATTCCTCTAAGGCCTCATCGATAATTCGCTTTAAGGGGATTTGCTTCGTTCCTCGGTTTAACCCATCAGCAGTGATGATCATTTTTGCTTGTGCATCGGTAACACGGTCGGCTACTGATGAAGCAGAAAAACCGGCAAATATAACGGAGTGTACTGCGCCAATTCGTGCACAGGCTAATACGGCTATTGTCAATTCAGGAACCATGGGCATGTAGATACACACGCGATCCCCTTTTTCGATTCCTTTCGATTTCAGTGCATTGGCAAATTGACAGACTTGATCATGTAATTCCCTGTAGGTAATTTTTCTTACTTTTTCTTTTGGATCATTCGGCTCCCAAATTATGGCAGTCTTGTCCCCTTTGTCAAGTAAATGGCGATCCAGAATGTTTTCCGTAATGTTTAATTTAGCACCAATGAACCATTCGATTTTAGGCTCGTCAAAATTCCATCGAACAACTTCATCCCATCTTTTTTTCCAAGTAAAATGATCGGCGATGCTCGACCAAAATTCCGATGGATTTTCAAGACTCATTTTGTAGCTTGCTTGGTAGTCTTCAAAGCTTGTTATGTGGAATGGGGGATTCATAGAGTAAATTCAATTTGATTCAACTAAATCTAGCAACTTTGGAGCAATTGAGAAAAAACATTTTTTTATTTCAATGTGTTGTATGAATGAAATGATCTGCATGAATGAACCGAAAAAAATAGGAATTGTAGGCGCAGGATGGCTCGGCCTTCCCCTTGCTGAACATTTTAGGCTAAAGGGATACAAGGTTTTTGCCACTACAACCAATGAAGAAAAAAAGACTAGACTGACAGAATTAGGGATTCAATCAGCGTTGTATTCAGAGGATATAAGCGCTCCTTCTTGGTTCAATGAATTGGATTGGTGTGTGGTAAATTTCCCGCCGCGAAAATCAAGTGACTATTCGAAACAGGTAAAGGACCTTATTCAACGGCTTCCTTCTTCATGCAAACTCATTTTTACCAGTTCTACTGGAGTTTATCCGCAAGAATCGGGTATGGTTACTGAAGAAACTGAAGTCGATCAACACCATGTTGTTTCCTTGGCTGAAAAAGTCATTCAGCACGCTAACCGCGATTGGTATATTTTGCGTTTGGCAGGATTGGTTGGGCCAGATAGAAATCCAGTCCATTTCTTAAGCGGCCGCGAAGTAAGTAATGGTCAACACCCCATTAATTTAGTGGATCAACAGGATTGTATTCAAGCCATCAGTGCATTGGTCGCGAGCAATCTTTCGAGTCAAGTATTCAATGTGGCGTATCCGAGTCATCCTTCTAAAGAGGCGTATTACACACAAAAAGCAGAAACAGTAGGATTAGTCCCTCCAGTTTTTAGTCATGGAGACTCACCAGGAAAGACTATCGATGGTTCTAAAATTACCAGGTTGACTTCGTTTAACTACAACTATAAGCCATAGATTTTACAAGAAATTGAATCGTTTAAGACAACATTTAATTTATTTTTACGTCTGTTTATTATGCTAAGGTCAGCTCTCCTCTTCCTACTAATTTTACTGTCGACATACAGTAAGGCTTCACATATTGTTGGAGGAGATATTTACTACGATTACCTTGGAAACAATAATTACCGCTTTTATGTAACGGTATACCGTGATTGCCTTTCAACTGGCGCGGCATTTGATGACCCTTTAGCGTTGGGGATTTATACGCAAAACAACTCACAACCTTTTCAGACACTCTCACTGGGTTTTCCAGGAAGTGTTGTGCTGCCCGTTGTATTCAATAATCCGTGTGTGACACCTCCAACCAATATTTGTGTTGAAAAGGCTGTTTACACTGTTGTTGTCAATTTACCACCAATTCAAGGCGGTTATACGGTTAGTTATCAACGGTGCTGCCGTGGCCCGAATATTACGAATTTATCTCAACCCGATAATACTGGCTTGACCTTAACGGCGCATGTTCCAGGTATTGAGACTGGCGCTATGGCGAACAGTAGCCCGAGATTTACGAATTACCCACCTCTTCTATTGTGTAATAACGACGACCTCATTTTTGATCATTCCGCTACAGATCCTGATGGCGATCAACTTGTTTATTCATTGGTTTCACCTTGGTCAGGAGCAAACTCCGTCAATCCAGCCCCGGTTCCTCCTCCGGGACCACCGTACTTCCCAGTTACATGGGGGGGGACTTTTAGTCCAGCTAATCCACTGGGTCCTGGAGCAAGTATTTCAATTGATCCGACTACAGGGATTCTGACAGCCTCACCCCAATTGCTTGGTTTGTTTGTTGTAGGAATTCGGGTGCAAGAATACCGTAACGGTGTGTTGATTGGAGAAACCCTTCGTGATTTTCTATTCCG
>CANHQC010000092.1 GCA_947462695.1 Flavobacteriales bacterium
AGGTATACTGATTTTTTTATCGTTAGATGTTGATGAATTCATATATACTGCCACTACTAATCCGAAAAAAACCAAATAAATGAACCAGAAAGCAGCAAACTTTCTTTTTTTCTTTGGGAACAATTCTTGCTCAATGGCGATCCAATTTTCATCAGAAGGCCTTTGCATGTCCTCTTCGAATGTTGAGAAAAATGCACCTTCCCAATCTTGCTCTGGATTTTTAATGTTTTTATTCATGTGTATGTGGTTTGACAATGACTATTTCTTTTTCCAACGCCTCTCTCAATTCTCTTCGAGCATGAAAAAACTGTGATTTTGATGTTCCTTCCGTAACACCCAGCATTTCTCCTATTTCCTTGTGCGTAAATCCATCTATTGCATGTGCAACGAAAATGTGCTTTCTTCCTGCAGGTAAACGCTCGATCAAAAACATAATTTCATCCTTATCCATTGATTGAATAAGCTTGAAATCAGTTGGTTCTGAATTCAATGCTGCCTCACTAACCGGCAGTTTATTTTTCTTTCTGAATCCAGCTAGAATGCACCGTACAGTTACTTTGCGCATCCAACCTTTAAAACTCCCTTGTGCGGAGAATGTATGAAGGTTACGGTATATGGTTATGAAACTCTCTTGCAGGCTGTCTTGCGCATCGACCTTGTTTTTATGGTAACGCAAACAAAGGGCATAAAGCCAGCTTTTATTCTGTTCATACAATTCCTTACAAGCTCGTTGATTTTTATTAATACAAGCCTGAATCAATTCCTTTTCTGTCAATTAATCGCAAGTTAATTATTTACACAGATGCAAAAAATGGACATATGGTTGGTCAGGGAGGGGTAAGTTTTAATGAGCAATATTGTTATTTGGTAAGCTGTTATCCACAAAGGCAGCTTCAGGAGAAAAATGGTTATACACTAAGTGTTGGTGAGGTGCTGGTCTTAAGTTCAGTATTGGAACTTGTTAGTTTTTAATGAAGCGCAAGGTTTTCGTCAAATCGCTGGATGTTAATCGCACATAGTAAATGCCATTACTCAATACATGTATCGGGATATCAACATTTTGTTGATGAGCTTGAATATGAGTAATGACATTTCCTAAAGCATCCACAATTTCAATCTGATCAATCTGCATGTCTGCTTTCACATAAAGAATTTCCTGTGCAGGATTCGGAAGAAGTTGAACATTTAATGAATTCAATTCTCCAAACGAGGCTGTAGGATCCAACCTGGTCGGAACGGCATCGTAACAATCACTTTGAATGCGGTACATGATAAAGTAATTGCCATTTGAAGAAACGGTACTTTGGGAAACAACACTTCCGTCAATCAACGATAATCCGACCATGCTGATTTGACTCAAACTGTCCAGCGTTTGAAAATAATAAACAAGGTTAACGGGGTCAATTGCTCCACCAGAATTCATTACATAGTTATCGAAATTTAGTGTTGTCGGGAGCGCTGTAACGACGCCAGTTTGAGGATTGATTTTCCCCAATGCTTTTACACCATTATCCATGATTAAGCCATATATTGAGGTGTCTGCGCAGCTATAGGCAAAATCACCAAAGCTTGATCCTACAGTACTAAGGGTTATATTAGGTTGACTATAGATTTGACCGTTGTATAAATCCAACCCCATAAACTTTCCTTCAGATTCAAAATAGTATACCATAAGGTGGGGATCTATTGTATTTCCTGACATGGTGTAACCTTCTGCGATAGAATTGGGAGAAATTAAACTGACTACGCCGTTCGACAAATCGCAAGTTGCCAGTCGTAAATCACCGGAGAGGATTCCGGTAATAGAATCATAGGTTACCTGACTAAAAAGCCCATACATCGTTGAATCAGAAGTGTTAAACCTGAAATTATTGAAATACCCATTTATGTTTGGTAAACTAACAGCCACATCACTTATAATGGTTCCATTTTGCAGATCAAGCGATAACCACGAATCTTCATCTTGGTAGGAATACGTTTGATTGTATGGATTTAAGGAAGAACCTGTTGTATTAACCATATTGCTTAATCCGGCTGAACCGATCGTTGTAATTTGTCCAGTCAATGGATCAATACTGGCCAATTGAAAACTCGGTGGATTGATAATTTGGTACAAACCGTACATGGTGTTATCGACCTGGGCATTAAGATGTGCATGAACCAGCAGCGTGAAGAGGATAGAACAATATTTCATTGACACCAATTTATTTAACCTATGAATTAACGTTTGCGCTTAGAACATGTTCAAGGGTTGGTCAATTTAGCTTTTTTATTAATTCAATCCTCATTCCGTATACATCTAACCTCATTTTGTATTCTTCCTGCATTTCCGTTGCCATTTATTTTTGTCCAAAATCTAGTAAATGAAAAAAACAATCTTAATTACCGGAGCAAGCAGTGGAATTGGTAAGGACACCGCAAAGTATTTTCAATCAAAAGGTTGGAACGTAATCGCTACAATGCGAACACCTGAAAATGAAAAAGAATTAGCGGCATTGGACAATGTGTTGGTGACCAAATTAGATGTGTTGGATCTTGATTCAATCGATAGTGCAATAGCAAATGGAATTCAACGCTTCGGGAAAATTGATGTGCTATTAAATAATGCCGGTTATGGGGCATACGGTCCTCTAGAATCATTTCCTCGCGAGAAAATTCTGCGTCAATTCAACACGAATGTGATTGGATTAATGGATGTCACTCGTGCGATGCTTCCTCATTTTCGACAAAATAAAAATGGAATCGTTATCAATATATCGTCTATGGGTGGTAAGATGACCTTTCCTCTTGGTTCATTGTATCATGGGACTAAGTTTGCCGTAGAGGGAATTTCAGAATCTTTTCATTATGAAATGGAACAAATCGGATGTAAAGTAAAAATCGTTGAACCTGGTGCAATTGCTACTGACTTTGCTGGTCGTTCGTTTGATTTTAATCACGACGACAACTTAAAAGAATACCAAAATATTGTTACCAAAATAATGACGGTATTTCCTACAATGATAAAAAGAGCATCACCGGTAAACATAGTTTCAAAAGTAATTTTCGAAGCTGCTACCGATGGAAAAAGTAAATTGAGATATATGGCAGGTAAAGACGCTAAGATGTATAATTTCATGCACAAGGCTTTTGGTTATAATTTTATTATTTACATGAATAAGAAGTTTTTCAAATTGTAAAATATGCATCCTGTTATCAATTACTTTACTGGCGAAAGAGCTGAGAGTTATCTATTTTTTGTTTTGGGATTGTTGGGAATGGGTATAAGTGTTTATTTCATTCTCGTTAAGGTTTCCCCTTTTTGGAAAGGATTTGCCATTCCATTAATGCTGGTTTCTGTATTGGAAATAATTGTTGGAATTACCCTGATTTATAGAAGCCCAAAGGATATCATTCGGGTGGAGAATTACCTTAAAAACGAACCAAGTAAAATCAACACTGTTGAAATTGTCCGAATGGATAAGGTTATGAAAAACTTTGTGATTTTTCGATACACAGAAATAGTACTTATATTGACTGGACTAGTAATTTATTTTGCGTTAAGCAAGCTTGCTTTTTGGAAAGGATTGGGACTAGGGTTATTAATTCAATCAAGCATAGTTTTGACGCTCGATTATTTTGCAGAACGGCGAGGATTCATTTACCTGGAGTACCTTAAAAAGATCGTAAATGAATAAGATTTTACACTTAAAAACGATACCTGATCTTTATAAGTTTTTGAACTTGGGATATGCGGATCATCCGTTAATTGCGATAGTAGATTTTAGCAAGGTAATTGAACATTCAACAGATGAAATCCGGATAAAGACAGATTTTTATTCCATCATGTTTAAAAATTACTGTCGTAATCATATTCGATATGGCAGGAAAACGCTAGATTTTCAAGATGGAAGTCTTGTTTGTATTCCTCCCAATCATGCAATTACCATTGATAACGACATAGAGGTGAAAGAAGATATGATGGGTTGGGGCTTATTTTTTCATCCCGATTTGATTCGTACCACTTCGTTGAATGCTAAAATGAAGGACTACTCATTCTTTTCATATGAAATCGCTGAAGCACTTCATTTGTCTGAAAAAGAAAAGCAGTTGCTTTACGAATGCATTGTGAAAATTCAGTCGGAACTCAAAGAAAACATTGATGATTACAGTCAGACGATTATTGTTTCTACGATTGAACTTTTACTGAATTATTGCAATCGTTTCTATGGAAGGCAATTCATTACCCGCAAAGCAACGAACCGAGATGTTTTGGATAAAGTTGAGAACGTGTTGAAAGAACATATCACCACCAAATCTTCAATAATTGGACTTCCCACCGTAAAATTCCTCGCCGACGCGGTTAATTTGTCGCCGGGTTATTTGGGTGATTTGCTTAAGAAAGAAACCGGATTGAATGCCCAGGAACACATTCATCTGTTTATTATCGAAGAAGCCAAGAATATCTTGTTAAATTCAACCCAATCAGTAAGTGAAATTGCCTTTCAATTAGGTTTCGAATACCCGCAATATTTTAGTCGTTTATTCAAGCAAAAAACAGGAGCTACCCCGGTGCAGTATAGGAATTTGAATTGAAAACATGTTTAGTTTTTATGGGTAATGAGTGGTATCAAATTATAATATAGTGAATTTACTTCGTTTGGTAAGGATAGGAAAAATTCAATTCAATTGAAAACGGATACGCGTTCTTAATGCAGTAAGCATATAAGCCTAATTTGAATTGAGTGAAAATACTATTGGCAATTTGGGATAAGAACAATCAGCGAATTATCCTGAATTTTTATTTCAAATTTAAAATTGGCAATTAAAGAACGTATAATATTCAAGTTGAACGGATCGATTTGATTTGAATTTGTTTGTCGGAAGATAGAATTCACATTGTTGAGTAACTCAGAGTTAAGTATGAGTCCTTCTGAAAGATGAAAGGAAACAACAACAAAAGAATTTTCTATTGAAGCTTCAATAATTAGCGAGTTGTTAACGTGTTCAGTTTTATTCGATAGGTTAATAAATTCAAATAGTTTTACCCATAATTGAATAAGTTTAAATTTTGATGTGTGTATTTCAAAAACATCATTTATTGAAATATTAATAGCCAATGAACTACTCGTTTGAAATTCGAATATACTTACTGCCTTGTCAAAAGTTAATTTCAAATTCGTTGAACGCAACACCGATTCTTTTGTTTGCGGTTGAATTGATTTCATTTTATCTATGATTTCAGAGGTCTTATTCACTGACGAAGAAATATTGTCATTCATCAATTGTATGATGCGAAGCTGGTAGATCAATTGAATCATCGCCGCGTAATCTCCATTCTTGAAAATATGTTCTAAGAGTTCGTTGTCTTCCCGCTTAATTCCCACCGAAGCAAGCAGAATAACAAGTTCTTTAGAAACGTGAAAACCTGATTCATTAAGGTAGTCAGTGATGCGCTCAGACTCCTGATTTTTTTTAAAATAGGAATTAAACATTTCGCGATCAGAAAGCTTCAATAATATGTAATTCACAGTTGTCCAGTTCACGCCTTGATTTGAACTTTTTAATATTTCTTGAAATGATTCAATAAGTATTGTTGAAGAGTTCTTTAAAACGGAAATAGGTGTATTTAATTCATGTGCAATTGATGAGGTCATTTCAGCAACGATAGCTGATTTATCAATCAGCTGCAATTTGTCATATAAGACTTTGTTTTCAATTGTCTTTTCGTTCAGTTCGTCTATTGAATTTGTTAATTCTGTCCGCGTCTTCAAGTCATTGAATCGGTAATTATAACGGATGTGAATCATTATAACACTAAACGCGCCTATTGTGTAAAATGCAAACCCACCATTGCTAAAAATTTCACTTGAGGTTAGTGGGCTGTTGAGATAAAACAATAGAATACTGAAAATAATGGATAAAATATAGTAAATCACGGAATATTTCAACTCCCAAATTACCAACATACCAGTTGCTAGAAAAAAGGTTATTATTCCAATTGAGTACATTTGGAATCCTTCAATTTCCAGGTGGCTAATCCCGTAAAATGACGTAAACGAAATTGACATCACCAATAGTAAGAGGCACAGTGATGAGGATAGTTTAATTTTTCGGTAGGTAAAAAAAAGAACAATAGGAAGCAAAAATGAGAAAATGCGCATGAATAAAAGTGGAAGCCAAAATTCACTCGTAAAAAGACCATCCCATATGGCCCAAGGCAATTGAATAATACCACCTATTATGGCCACTTGAAAATGTCCTTTTTCCAATTCAGAATTCAGCTTTCTGCGAATTAAAACATTGGTAACTAACTTATGGGGCATAAGCATTAGTGGTTGAGCTGCAAAATTAAAAGTTTTCACTGCGCTATATGCATGTTTAAACGGTTGGATTAATTACCCGAAAAACTAAAAAGTTGGCTTGTGGAAATAAAAATTTAAAACCTTAAAACACTGATATTCAGCATTAAAGCTTATTTTTAAAATGAAAGAGCAAAACAATCATTAGTTTCTAAAGGCAAAACCTTTAATACACATAAAGATGTGTATTGGGATTCATTTAGATTGTTTAAAGGTCAAAAAACTATTGATTTGCTTTATATACTTTTGAACCCCAACATATTCAAATTCTCTTAAGTGCTAAAAAATATCAAGAATAGGTTTAAGGTACAGTTACTCTTTACGATTCTTTTGTCTACAATACATTGCGTTAATGGACAATATTACAATTATGATCCGAAGCCACTTGATATTTCGTCAGGTATACCCCACAACGAAATAAATGACCTGATCAAAGATGATTTGGGATATGTATGGGTTGCAACAGATAATGGTTTGGCAAGATATGATGGATATAATTTTATTCAATTTAATCAGTCATCTCATCCTAAAATCTTTAAAGGGAGTCGTATTCTTGAGATCAAAAAAAATAAATCACTTCTCTACTTGCTTACGGAGTCAGATGGCCTAATCGAATTGAATCCAAGAACTGTTTCATTCAAGAAGTTGTATTCATCAAATCCAAGAGCAATTGCATTTTCGCATGACACAATAGTGATTTTATTTGATTCGGGTAATTTTCTTTTTAACGTAAAAAACAAGGTGTTATACCGCAAAAAATTCGATGTTTTCGCAAAATCAAGCATGGTTATTTACAAGGGTAAAGTTGTTTTGAGTCTGAACAATACCGTTTTGATGGTGATCAATCCTAAGCAACAGTTTGATGAGGAAAGAATCAAAATTCCAGATTTTGATCAACCCGGTAATATCTCTTTATCAAAATGTTATGGTATAGTAATGTGTAATGGGGATGTTGTGCGTGTTCTCAAAAATAAGACCCTGGTAGATCACCCTGATTTTATTGATAAAAAAGGAATAAGCTTCTTTTCTGAGGAGCCAACCGGTAAAGTAGTTTCCATCGAACGGAGCAGATTACCCAAAGTTTTTTTCGGAGAAAAGTCTTTGACATTAGTCTTTGATGAACCTCAGAATTTCCAGTTCAAATCAATCTTACGCGTCAGTAAGGCCTGTTTTTTTATCGCAACAAACCA
>CANHQC010000093.1 GCA_947462695.1 Flavobacteriales bacterium
CAAAATTGTTAAGGAAGATTTACCAGCTCCCCAAGAAATTTATCCAGGTGTTCCTCTATACTTATCAAACATCTTAAACAGGGCACTCGAAAAAAATCCAGACAAAAGATTTCAAACCTGCGAGGAATTTTTGAATGCAATAGATTCTAAAACTATAATTCAAACATCAGAAAAAAAGAATGAGCCACCGGTTTTAAATCCTAACAGTTCATCATCTAATGTAAATAAGCCTCCCAAAGAAATTTCAAAAATCGTTAAAGGTGTTTCCTTTTTGTTGGGCTTCATCATTCTTCTCATTATCGGACTTTTTGTGTTTAAAGATTCGGATGGAGATGGATTCATTGACAGGAATGATTTGTGCAAAAATGAGCGCGGTACATTGAAGGGGTGTAAGGACTCCGATGGCGATGGAATCAAGGACTCAGAGGATTTTTGTATTCAAAAAGAGGGTGATAAAAATCACAAAGGATGTCCGGATACTGATGGGGATGGCGTATTTGATTACGATGATAATTGTCCAGATGAAAGTGGACTTTCAGAGGATGCTGGATGTCCGAAATTAGATAGCGACAACGATGGCGTTTTTGATGAGGATGACGATTGTCCTGAAGAACCAGGGGATAGCTACAATAATGGTTGTCCGGAAACAGGCGAGTTCATGTTCTGGTTTAATATGTCCAATGCCGCTTATTGGCCAGGAAATATAACCGTTTATGTTTCAGGAATCGGATCTGGAGTCATTCATGAATATTTTGGCAGTGCTCCTGATTGTGGTGCTTATGGATGCTACTCACTTACATTGCCACCAGGTACATATTATTGGTCGGCACGCAGTTCAAATGGGGTAGATTGGGATGGAGGTGAGTTCACCGTAGATGCCTATGAATGCAATTGGCAATCGTTATGGACGAATTAATTTATTGAAAAACTGTATGATAGTCTTCCTCAAGTTATAACTTGTAGTAATTTTACATCCCATTATATATTTTTAGAATAAAACGATATGAAAAAAAATAGAATTTTGATTATTGCGCTATTATTGTTAGCACTGCTTGTAATGGTTTTATATTTCGTTTTTCGGGACACTACAGAACGAAAAACGATTGAATTTAATTTCATAACTGATCATCCCTTAGCAAATGAGGGGGGAAAGATCCCTTCAGAAATGAGGGTGTTTTGCAGTGTATTTGATATTAAGGAACAAAAGACAATTCTATTCCCGAGATTGTCATTTCAACGATTGGATTATGAATTAAGGGTGGACACACTACAATTTTCAAAACCTATAACTACGGAGCTTACAAGGGAAGATGCAGACCTTATGTACACGAATGAAACCAGTACTATGTTGGCAAGCGTAATGATGTACAAGGTAAAATCGGAAAGTGAACCCAGAGATCACATGGTATTTACAGAAAATTTTTGTCATTTCTATTTGGTGCCTTCATCAGATGGGCGAGTTGATGGTATTCGGTATTTCGACAATGCCATAAGTTTAAGAAATTATATTACCAGCAAATTGATTGAAGGTACTTTGTTCATGGCAGATCAAAAACAAAATGTTGTAAACATCATCTTACTTTCGGGTGAATCAGGGGTGATTGAACCTAAGGGGCCAGATGGACCTGAGGGGCCAGAAGGTCCTGAAGTCCCAGAAGGTCCTGGTGCAAAAATCTTTGCAGCCAATCTAAAAGCATCTGGAAATACATTTAACTGGTCAAAGGATCTCAAGACAGCTAACAAATTGACAATTGTTTTTAAGAGTAAGGTTGATGGCAAAATTTTGATTAGCGAGGAAGTTACAGGCTTGACGTCTTATTATTTTTCCTATTCCAACTCAAATTACGAGGCATCTCCTATTGAAGTGAGGCTTGAGGCTGAGTGGGATGATGGATCAAAAATGAAAGGTGGAAGTCTTGTTACAAGTGAATTGCAATGCCATTAAAAAATCGTTACATGAAGTTTTTTAAACTAATTTTTGTTTTTCTTTTTGCTTTGAAGATTCAAGCAAAAACAGCACCTGTCAATGTGTATATTGTTACGGATCGGTATGATATGTCAAAATCCGAATTGCAAAATCTGGCAACCACGGTACTGACTTCGAAAGAAATAAAGGTGTCAAAATTTGATGTGTTTCAGTCGTGCATGGATCAAAGATTCCCTGATTTATGGGTAATTAATAAGTCATCAGTAAATTATTACCCGAGTAAGCTCGATTGCAATTATGAAGCATGTACCATGTTGTCCAATTTCATCAAAGATAAGAGCACTGAAAAGACAAAGTTGTTTTATGGAGAAGGTGAGTTTAAGTGCAATATTCAATCCTTCGGCATTGAAAGTGCTCCATTTGCATCTACGGCAAGTGGACTTCTCTCAAAAATTACAGATGAAATACAAATCAATAAGTCTTTGGGAAAAGAATTGACACTTGTTTTTTATATGCCGGCTTCTAAGGGTATTACTGCTCCGAGTGTGACATTTGATGTTGCGACTTTAGAATTAAAAAAGGGCGAATCGGTTCAATTAAAACCATCCACCGTAGACAACTCCTTGAAGTATTCATGGCAACCAGCAACAGGTTTAAAGGATGTGAACACAGCAATTACTAACGCTCAGCCATTGGAAACTACAGATTACACACTTACTGCTGAGAATGCTTTAGGATGTAAATCTGCTCCTGCGACAGTTAAAGTTGTTGTCACGAAAACATGTACAGACAATTACTCTAAATGTGAAATTTTGTATAATATTGACGACCACTTGTATCAAACGGTTATGGGGGATGCCTCTCGTTGGAAAATGGCATCAACACAACCTGGATCTTTAAGGTATTATCTTGTGTGTAATCCCAATTGTGGTGAAGTATTTACTGTAACACTGCTAAATGCTTCAGGCGGCACAGTTTGGGAAAGAGAGTATACACGAAAGCAAGTGGAGTCCGGTCAAAAATTACACAAAGACCACAAAGGAAAATTCATCTTCATTGTCGATTTAGAGAATCTATCAAATTTTGAAACCCTCCCTTTTTATAAGTTTAGAATTGCTACAAAAGACGAGGACGGAAATGTTTACCCAACTTACACTTCTCCACCAACAAAGTTTGTGGATTGTGGTTTTGCTGAATAGTTATGAAGACAATCTTATTTATTTTCACATTTTTTTGCTTTTGGGCCAATGCTCAAACAAGCAAAGTTAAAATTCTTCCCTTGACTGGAAAAGGATTTGCAATTGATTCACTGCCATCAAACGGAACTAAATTCTTGTCATCCGATTTTGAAAAAATGTTTTCTAAATCTGGTAAAGGTGTTTTGTTTTTCTACACTCAAGCTGATTCTATTGATCCTAAGCGCTTGGATTATGACAATCAAGTGCGAACCATTGCCAATGACTCACGATTTAAAAATGGTTTTGTGCGTGGAATTCCATGTGTAAGAACACTGAATGAATCGGACAATGTGCAATTTGAAAGTTTTATTGTGACTGATATTCAATGTGTTATTTACTGCAAAGATTCGGCGCTGATGCAAAAAACACTTCGGGACAATGATGTTTTTTATGTTGTGAAGGAGAAAATGCCAAAGGACTATTACTTAATAGACATTGATAAAAATACAATCTGTGTAAAAGAAAAGCGAATTGAGTTTTTTGGAAAATTCATTCTTGAATTAATGGATCCAAAGTATTCAACACAAGAGCAATTGGAAATGATGCGTATGGAGATGAAACTAATGACTGAAGATTTAATTGCGAAACAGAAGAAAATTGAGTCATTGGAAAAAGCAAATAAGGAGCTGACCGAAAGATTACTGAAAATTGAGGAATTCATGAAAACGGTTAAGAAAAATAAATGAGAAATTTCTTCATAATTGCTTTTTGTTTTTTGCTCTTAGCACCTGTTGCCGTAGCTCAAGATTATGGTAATGGTAATTCCGATTGGATGCCAAAGGATTTAGATGTTAAAGTTTTTCGCAATGGGGACACTTTGTTTTATGCGAGAACTGCGGAACAATGGCAAAGCGCTTCAGAATCGTCAATTCCAGCATACTGCTATGTGAATGGAGATCCTAAAAAAGGGGTATTATACAATTGGGCTGCCGTAGATGATGATCGTGGACTCGCCCCTTTCGGTTATCGATTGCCAGGAGTTGAAGATTTCGAAAAAATCAAGAATGACCCACTTAGATCTACAAATGGGAATTGGAAAAGTCAAGTTACACAAAAGAGTACTTTCAATTCATACGCTTGGGGATATCGTTCGTTCGAGGCTGGTGATTATTATTCTGAAGGTGATGCCGCCTACTATTGGACAATGGATAAAGGAGTAACACTAAAGTCTAAGTGCATGGTGCTGTTAGAGGATGGATTGATACTTCAAGAAAATAGAAGAGAAGATGGTTTGTCAATAAGATGTATACGCAATTATGACGAAACTATTCCTCCTCAGCGTTTGACAATTTCAAAAAGATTGATTCGCCCCGGGGAACTTGTAACGATTGAGGCAATTGGTGGGCTATTAGGGGCAGATGCCAAATTGCTTTGGTTTGAAAATGTATGTGGTACAACCTCAGCAAATTCAATTGATCAAGGTAGAAAAGTGAGTTTTAGCCCCCGAAAAACTACAACGTATTATTTACAAACCCTCTACAATGGTACATCATTCGAATGCCTTTCCGTAGAGGTTGTTGTTGATGATGGAACAATACTCCCCAACTCAATTGTAGGAAACAATAGTGCATGTGCGGGAGAAACGATTGAATTATCCATTGTAGGAGGTGAATTGGGAACAGGTGCGCAGTGGGTTTGGTATGAAAACTATGTGACCGGGGCTATGCCAATAGGTAGAGGAGCCACAATCAATCATTTGCCATCTAAAACAACAACATATTACTTAAGGTCTGAAACAAATGACGGGAAAACTACAGAGTTTATAAAAAAGGTGGTTGAGGTAATTCAGACGCAAGGAAAACCATCAATTGAAATCAGCAGTAGGTCAATGTGTAGTGGTGAAACGGCAACATTGACGGCGAAAGGCCAGTTGAGTGAAGGATACACATGGGTTTGGGAAGTAGCAAGTAAAAAGGTCGGACAAGGTGCAACATTATCACAAAGACTTTACGGAACAACTACATTTACACTGTATGCACAGAGTGCGACATGCGGTAGAAGTGAGTCTGTTTCCCAAGAGATAAAAGTGAATAAACCGTCAGTATTGCCCACCTCCATTACAGAAACAAAGCAAACATTCAATAAAAGTGTTTTTACCTTAAACGGACAGACACTCGGTACAGATGCTGAATGGGTTTGGTACGCCCAAAAGAAAAATGGAAATCCAAGAAAAATTGGTACGGGAAGTCAACTGGAATACCGCATAAAAAAAACAACTGTATTAAGCGTAAAACCTCAATATGGAGAGTGCGACAATAGCTCATTGAGTGGAACAAAATACACAGCTTACCGTGCTACAGAAGTATTAGGTTGGAATCAAGATTATGATCGAACGTCTAAGATTTTACACCTAGGATTTGAATTGGGGCTTTCCAGTAATTACAATTCAGACTATTTATCACTAGACACCTCCAATTATTGGATTCCTTCTTATGGCTATGGTTTGAGATTAGGAACCCATTTTCATCCAATAATAAATGAATATTTTACTATTGGTGTTCGGGCTTCTTGGAACTACAATATTTTGAAAATGACACAACAAAATGCCTTGTATGATTTTTGGAATAAGCAGGATGCTAGTTATGATCAATACACCTATACTCAAAATTATGGTGCTGAATTCGCGTTAGGAATAGCCAAAAGGGGAGTGATAAAATTGTTGGCAGATTATAATATCCAATACGACCAAAGCTATGTTATGGTAACGGATCCAACTTCGTTGACAACTTATGGAATTAATTATGCCACACGAATTGAATCATTCGGTGCTGGATTCCGTTTCGGAAGCTACGAAGGAAAGGATGATGTAATATCAAGTGTTAAGAAAGAGTATAGAGGTAATCATGTAGATTTACTTTACACGCTTTCTAGAATTTCAAACAATCGACTTTTTGATTTATCGCGCAATCAAAATGGCTTTGATTACAACAATATGAGTCAGTGGTTGGCAGGATTTCAAATGAGAATTTGGCGGCATGCAACTTCTAGGTTCAATATAGGGGTAACATTACCTGTCAATTCTTATAATCTTGATTTGAATATAGATTTCTCAAAAGCTTACTTCACATTTGGGTGGATGCTTTCTTTTGATTTTTTTAGGTAGTAAATTCTTGCTTTAAGTCAACTTTCATGAATACTTCGTTCAAGTTTTACATCCTTTTTGCGTTTTTAACATTGTCAACTTTTCATCTTTTTGCTCAAAAAAAACACCCACATCTTAGCAAAAAGAAACAAATTGAAGAGTTGAAGATAAAAATGCAAATCACACGGGATTCAATTATCAATCTTCAATCGGATGTTTATACTCTGCTGACGCAAAGTTTGAAATTGCAGAAAGAGAAGGATAGTTTGTTGGATAAGATTAATTCACTCAACTCGAAAAAATCGTATTACAATGTTGAGGAGATTGTTGTTTTTAATAGTTTAAAAATTAAAGAGGAGTCAGAAAAAAATCCATTTCTATTGGGTGAAAGTCCTTCAAATTCAAAAAAATGGATGGCAATGGATTTAAGTGTAACAACCTTCCGTAATGGAGACACATTGTTTCATGCACAAACCAATGAGCAATGGAAATATGCATTTGACAACAATACACCTGCATACTGTTTCGTGAATAATAATAGTTCAGAAGGTGTTTTGTACAATTGGATGGCAGTTAATGATTCGCGTGGATTAGCACCCTATAGCTGGCATGTTCCAACCAAAAATGAATTCCTTTTATTGAATTCTTCGGGAATTGAATTGAAGAGTACTGGAGGGTGGGGAAATGCGTATTGCATGAATATGATGGCGACAGGAATGCGCGATGCATTCTCAGCTGATTTTTTATCAAAGGGTCATGCGGCATATTACTGGACGTCAGAAATAGGGTCCAGTTTAAAATCATGGGTATTTGTTTTACAAACAGATTATTCAAAAGGTACCTTAACCGAAGAGCGAAGAGAAAATGGGTATAGCGTAAGATGTGTTAAAGACATCTCTGATATTGGGATGGGAGGCGGTCGTGGAGGGAAGATTGGCAGGGATAATGGAAATAACAGTGGTGGAGTAGGCATTTCTAGTCCAAAAACACGCATTCGTTTAAACGATCCTAATTTTGATAATATTAAGGTAGACAGAGAAGTACGAGTAAATTTAAAAATGATAATTGATGAAAACGGACAAATTATAAGTGCCCGTTCTACGTCTAAAACGACGACTACAGACCAAAAAATCATCGATCGAGTTATCAGTGAAGTGAAACGTCAAGTTCGATACAATCAAGATCCAGGCACTTCACCATATATAGTGTATTTAACGGTTGAAATTAACCCACGATG
>CANHQC010000094.1 GCA_947462695.1 Flavobacteriales bacterium
GATTCAAGCGGAATGTTCGAAGCGACTTGCGTTGGATTGCTTAACCAGAGCGGTTTGAGGACATCGATCCACAAACGGGCATCGGAAGCCAAAAGTTCACGAATCGTTGGTAAATTTCTCGATTTCGCAAAAACCTTGACAAGAATCGATTTCCCATTCTTCAATCGTTTTTTCAACTCTTTTTCTTCTGAATTGAGTTTGTTTGTTGCTGCCGTGAGCAAGAGCGAATAGCGATTAAATCGTGCCAATTGACGGGCGTGAATATGTTCAGCAAGCAGTTCTCCTTCTTCCTCCTGAAGTTGATGAATCCGCCTACATTTTTCTATAAGTCCGTGCGCTGAAAAGTCCGTCAACTGAGGAAATTGATTTGAGAGCCGGACAAACGTACGCTTGTAAATGGCAGCAAACAACTCTTCTGCTGAGTTAAAAAGCAACAGATTGACTGCTAAATTCTCAGGAAGCAGTAAAAGTTCTTCTCGAAAATGCATCATAGTGGGAAAGTGCACCAACAAATGGTTAAGTACAGGTTCTAATTCAGTGGTGTCATCGAGTTGTAAATGGTTGTATAAACTGCTGTAAAGCCCATTCAATTGTTGGTTATTGTCTGAAAAGTCATGTTTTTCCTTCTCTGTTAATCCTTGCCATAATGACCAGTCTGATGAGGATAATGCGCGCTCAAGGTGTTCAATCTCTGGTAAGTCAACCTCAGGATGGACGATGCCCAACTCTTGCAGTTTCATTCGAACGGCTTCTTTATCGCGTGTTGCGTTTAACCAAATCAGTTGATTTTTCAGAGCCGCTGAAGCAAAATTGACTGGGATATCGGCGAATGTAGACCACGTTTTTTTGAACTGGATTTTTTTCCAAAATCCTGAATGGGCAGATTGCTCTAAAAGAAATGTACATTCCAATTCCGAAGGAATCGTCTTCCAATGAATGCACTGTGTTTTTGCTTGTGCTTCATACTGAACTGCCTTTGAATAGCTTGATTGTAACCGTTTCAGTTTTTTATGTGCAGCAGATCCGGAAATCAAAAGGGGTTCAAACGTTTTAAAACTTGGTTGGTTTAATACGTGACAAACCGCTGCTTTTTTCATGGCCCTTTGCAGGTCTTTCCATGTGCGGATGTCGAACTGTTGATTTAACGCGGACCATTCTTCTTTCCATTGACGAACTAGCACATCCAGTTTAAAAAAAGTAGTGGAAGCTAATAGTGTGCGTTTGATTCGACTTACACTAGTAGTCAACGATCGATCATACAATTCGCGAACCAGGTGCTCCCATCGAAGCCAATCTGAAAGATCAGGAAGTTGAGTGAAGTATTCCACTTTTTCCAACGCTTTTGGTTCCAGTACTTTAAAGGCAGAATAGTCCACTCCTCCGGCGATTCCCGATGTGTTTACCAGATCCAGTTGCAGTTGCAATTGATCAATATGCTGCTCTGATAGGCGGAGTTGTGCAGGTAAACTACCACTAGATTTATTTTCCAATTGCTGCCAACTTGCTTTTAATTCAGCGATGAAATCGGTTGAAATAGTTGTAGAACTGGCAATGAACGCGTAGTGATCGAGCCCAAATTGAGCCAATTTCTTTTGTAAGACTTCCAGAGCCACCCGTTTTTCAGAAACAACTAACGCATTTTTACCGTTCGCCAAGACATTCGCAAGTAAGGTGGTTAACACGTGTGATTTTCCTGTTCCAGGCGGACCTTGAATGACCAAATTCTTTTCACCGGCTAGTTGCACCGCTTTCATTTGATCATTGTCTAATGGGTATAAAGGATAGGATACAAACCCGTCGTTTATTTTTTCATGTGGTTCTTCACCTAACAGCTGACTGACAATGGAAGAATTCGGAAGCGTCAACACCGTTTCCAATTCTTTAACAAGCGCAAATCGATGGTGGTGAAAGTTGCCAATTGCACTGAAACTACTGGTTGCATTTTCGAAGCCATGCACCTTTAACCAGTCAATGCAAGTTAATTTATCAATGTCTTCCTCCGAGAATTCCAATTCAAATTGCCGCTTTAAGTGCAACGGAATAAACGGATTTAGAAAGGATTCCTCCGGATCAGAATGAAAGGAAACGGCCTGCTTTAAGCGATCTCGTGTAATGGTCAAGGGAGTTAACCAGATGGGGCTGCTAACCAGTTTGTCATTGACCAGCCATTGCAAGCTTCCTTCTGCAAAACACAACGGAAACGATCCGTTTTCACGCTGGGTCTCAACCGCCTTTTGAATGATCTTTTTGATGGTTCCCTCGAATGGAAAAGGTTGTGTTAAGCGACCCGAATCGACAGGATGTACATGATGGTGTTCACTATCCACCAATGGATCGTTTGACGGGAACCAGATAAGTTCGTCCAATAATTCGCGCAAACGGTCTTTTCCACTCTGTACCACGTGCTAAATTTAAGAAAAGTTTTACGGGTGGATTATCGTAAACAGTTTGAACCTTGAGCTCCCTTTGAACCTTAAATTATGGTTGAAACCTAAACACGTCCCATTCTTGTTTGACGTTCAACGTTTAAAGTTCAAAGCTTCGCGTTCAAAGTTGAGTATCCTTAAACCTTGAACCTTGAATTTTGAACCTCCTTAGAAATAATTCTATTTGCAAAACAATCAACGCAGTCATTTAGAACAACACCCAATCATTCAACCGACGGAAAAATGTATTTTTGTCCACAACATCATTAATAAAAAAGACATGAAATTTGCCACAAAAGCCATACACGCAGGTGTTCATCCGGATGAGTCAACGGGTGCGATTATGACACCAATTTACCAAACATCAACTTATGTGCAAGAAGCGCCAGGAGTAAATAAAGGTTACGGTTATGCGCGTGGTAAAAATCCTACAAGAGAGGTGCTTCAGAACAACATTGCGGCATTGGAAAATGGAAAACATTGCGTGTGTTTTAGCAGTGGTGTAGCGGCAACTGATGCCGTTCTGAAAATGTTAAGCCCTGGTGATGAGGTAATTACTGGTGACGATTTGTACGGTGGAACCTACCGTTTGTTCACGAAGATCTACGAGAAGTTTGGCATTAAATTCCACTTTATCGATTTGACAAATGCGGACAACATTAAGCAGTACATCAATGATAAAACAAAATTGATTTGGGCGGAGACACCAACTAATCCTACGATGCAAATCATTGATATAGAAGCGTGTTCGACAATCGCAAAAGCACACGGATTGATTATGGTCGCTGATAATACGTTCGCTTCGCCGTATTTGCAAAACCCGCTTGATCTTGGTGCAGATATCGTTATGCATTCCGTAACAAAATACCTCGGGGGTCACTCCGATGTAGTCATGGGAGCATTAATTACGAACCGTGAAGAGTTGCACGAGCAGTTGTATTTCATCCTCAATAGTTCAGGCGCTAATCCCGGTCCGATGGATTCATTCCTTGTACTTCGTGGAATTAAAACCTTGCACTTACGCATGCAACGCCACTGTGAAAATGGCCGAAAAATTGCCCACTACTTGAAAAATCATCCGGCAATTGAAAAGGTGTACTGGCCAGGATTCGAAGATCACCCCAATCACCACATCGCTAAAAAGCAAATGCGCGATTTTGGCGGGATGATTTCCATCGTATTGAAAAATGCGACGATCGAGAATACCTTCAGAATCGCTTCATCCTTCGAAGTATTTTCGTTAGCTGAATCTTTGGGTGGTGTTGAATCGTTAATCAATCACCCAGCGACTATGACACACGCATCAATTCCGAAAGAGGAACGCGAAAAAGCGGGGGTGGTAGACACCATGTTGAGATTGAGCGTTGGTGTTGAGGATGTGGACGATTTAATTGCTGACCTCGAGCAAGCGTTAAGTCGATAATGAACGAAATCATATACATTACCGGCGTTTCGAAAGGTCTCGGCAAGGAAATGGCCATGCTCTTTTTGGATAAAGGTCATCGGGTGGTCGGTATCGGCAGAAGTCATGACATTTCACACGATAAATTTGAATTCATTTCGTGCGATTTAGCGGATTTAGATCAAGTTAAAGCCATTGCGTTTGATCACCACTCACCAGCGGTATTGATAAACAACGCCGGATTGATCGGTCCACTCAATCGTTTTTTAGACGCTTCGGTTTCTTCCTCTTTGGATGTGTTAACGGTGAATACGCTTGCAGTGATGCAATTAACGCACGCATTTCTAGCCAATACTGAACAGAAACGAACCGTTGTAACGATTAGCTCAGGAGCAGCAACTCGATCAATTCCCGGTTGGGCAGCATACTGTGCATCCAAAGCAGCTGTCGATCGATTTATGGAAACGGTACAACTCGAATGCGACGAAAAAGGATGGCCTCATCGCCTGTTTTCGGCTTCTCCAGGTGTTATTGATACGCCAATGCAAGAAGCCATTCGATCAGCTAATCCAACTGAATTTTCATCCTTAACCACATTCATTGGTCTGAACGAGAACAACGAACTTCAATCCCCGGAAGAAATTGCTCAGAAAGTAGCATCCCTTATTGCAAACCAATCAAATTATCCCTGCTTACTTCATTTGCGGGATGTGGTTGATTGAAATGTAACTAAGGGCACACAGCAGTTGGATGAAAAGCCACAACTTTGTCACTTCAAATTGAATAGAAAACTCAATGATAAAGAGAATCAATACATTCTTTGAGGACAAATGGAAAGGTATTCTATTTACGGCAATCATTGGGGTCACTTCAATTGTTCTTGAGCCATTCATGCCTTCTTGGTTGAATAGCATTTTGTTGGCATTGCTCATCGGAATAGCAGTGGGTAACTGGACAAAAGTACCAGCGTCATTTTCAGCTGGTGTTGAATACACGAGTGCGAAGATGCTGGAATATTCCCTTTTGTTTCTAGCCGTCGGAATTAACTATGCTGAAATAGGTGAGTTGGGAACCACTGCGTTTTTGGGAATTGTTTTCGTTGTTTTCTTAGTGTTGTCGCTGACGGTATTTCTTTCGCGACGAATGAATTGTCCGGGTAACACCGGGATATTGGTTGGATTTGGCACGGCGATTTGCGGATCAAGTGCAATAGCTGCTTTGGCTTCATCGACAAAAAACAATGAAAAAGAAGACGTGGCAATCGCAATGGCAGTAGTAAACTTGTTGGGAACAGTGGGAATGTTGTTTTTCCCAATGATTCTTTCTAGGATGGATGTACCCACGTCAACAATCGGGTTTTTGGTAGGTGGTTCCTTGCATTCGGTCGGAAATGTGGCTGGAGCAGGATTCTCTATCGGAGAAACAGCTGGAGATGCAGCAATTACAGTCAAGCTGGCCCGCGTTGCGCTCTTAACTCCCGGATTGATTTACATGACTTATCTAACTCGACAACAACAAGCAAAAGGCTGGAAAAGCTATTTAAAGTTACCGTGGTACTTAGTTGCATTTATTGCCATCTCACTTCTCGTTTCTTTTGTTGACATTCCTGAACCCCTTACTAAAGATTTAGAGCGCATCGGAAAAATCACCTTAACGATCGCCATGGCTGGAATCGGCCTGAGAGTGAGCTTCAAAAAGCTGCTAATGGCAGGAAGTAAAGGACTAACTTTTGGTGTCCTTATTTTCGGATTACAATTACTCCTATTGTTTGCTGTGGTTGCGCTAATGAATAGTTAGTTTATTTTAGCGCACTATTTTTCGATAAATCTCTTGATTTAAGGCTTCCAATCGATCGGATATACGTCTGACATGTATAGTTTTCATTAAGAATTTTTTATCCCAATGTGTTGATAAGAAAACCTTTTTGTAATTTGGAACGTTTTTAAAAAAGACATTAAACTGTTATACGCTATGAAAAGTTCAAGACTATCCATCTTGGTAGCTGTCGCTCTGTTGGCATTTGCCTCAAGAACTTCTGCTCAGGTACGTTCATTCGATCCGCAAAATGCACGAGAAGGAGAAACGGTAGAGTACTGTTTGCAACACAAAAAGCACGCTGAACTCTCCAAAAATCCGGCATACCTCAAATCGTTGCTCAACGATGAAATGATTCGTCAGAAAGAGAGTGCGAATCTTAACGTTCCAAAAGGTACGGTTTACAAAATCCCCGTTGTATTCCACGTCCTTCACAACAATGGAATCGAAAACATTTCAGATGAACAAATTCTAGATGCACTTTCTATCTTAAACCGCGATTACCGCCTATTAAATAACGATGCTAACAATGTGCAGAGCGACTTCCAAGGTATGCCAAAAGACGTCGAAGTGGAATTCGTTTTGGCAACAAAAGCACCAAATGGTCAATGCTTTAAAGGAATTACCCGCACAGCTTCTTCGTTGAGTTATAACGGAAGCAACGGTGAGGCACAAGTCAATGCAATTGTGTCGGGTAATGATGTTTATAATGGTCAGTGGCCAGGAAACCGTTACATGAATGTCTTTATTTGTGGAGAAATAGGAGGTGCTGCTGGTTACACATACAAGCCATCGAATTGGGTCGGTACGGGAATGGACAACGGTATTTGGGTGCTACATAATTACGTGGGTTCAATCGGAACATCTTCAATCGGAACAAGTCGAACGCTTACACATGAAGCTGGACACTGGTTCAATCTCGACCATACCTGGGGTGGAAATAACAACCCGGGAAACACAACGTCATGTTCGTCTGACGATGCCGTTCAAGATACGCCAAATTGTATCGGTGTAACCTCTTGTCAGTTGAATGCCAATACGTGCAATTCAGATGATGGCTTCTGGGGTTTCCCAATCCGTGATAATGTAGAAAACTACATGGATTACTCCTACTGTTCTAAAATGTTTACACAAGGCCAAGTAACCCGCATGCGAAACGCATTGACGTCATCAGTAGGTGGTCGAAATAACCTATGGACATCTGCCAATCTCACAAACACAGGTGCAACAGGTGTGGTAACGTTGTGTAAAGCAGAGTTCTTTTCCAACAAAACGTCTGTTTGTTCAGGTGATGTAGTAAATTTCTTTGATGATACGTATAATGTTGTTTCAGGATGGAACTGGTCTTTCCAAGGAGGAAGCCCGGCAACTTCTACTGTACAAAATCCAACTGTGACGTACACGACTCCTGGAATCTACACGGTAACCTTAACAGCAACGGATGGTTCAGCTTCTGACACAGAAACAAAAACGGCTTACATTACTGTTTTACCTGAGTCTGCTTCATTGCCTTTCTTTGAAGGCTTCGAGAATTATACAACCTTAGCGAACTTGAACAATTGGGAAGTATTCAATCCAAACAACAACAGTGCATTCGAAATCACAAACACGGCAGGTCATTCCGGTTCAAAATCTGTGAAATTGAGTAACTACGGACAGTCAGGTTCCAATTCAGATGAGCTAATTGCAGCGCCTGTTGATCTTTCGTCTGTTGCATCAAACGGCAGTGTTGTTACCTTAAGTTTCCGATATGCGTACAGAAAACGTACGTCTGCGAACATGGAATGGTTAAA
>CANHQC010000095.1 GCA_947462695.1 Flavobacteriales bacterium
ACGAATCTGTTATACAACCGAATAATTATATTTTAAACCGTCTCAGGAGAGGCGGTTTTTTTATTCTGCATAAAAATTAGCTGGCTTGGCGAGCGCTACACGCAGTTTTTTGCCTTTTATTTTTTGATCCCGCAGTCGATCAAGTACACCCTTATATTTTTTCTTCGGAATAGCCGCAAATGATGTGCGATCCATTACATGAAGCTGGCCTATTTCGCTCTTCTCTAGCCCGGCAATTTGAATCAATGCACCTACGAGATCGACTTTTCGTAATTTATCCTTTTTTCCGCCACTAAAGTAGATGGTAACTGTTGGCGATGTTGTATAGCTTTCCTTGTGAACCGGCGGAGTCCAATCCTCAGGTTTATAGTTTCCTAACCATGAAAATTGACTTTGCTCGCCATCAAGAAACAAAAAGGCGTTACCATCTTTACCCATTCGAGCCGTTCTGCCATTTCGATGAATAAATGATGCCTCGTCTCGTGGCAATTCAAAATGCACAACGGTTTCCACATCATCAATGTCCAATCCACGCGCACCGATATCCGTACAAATCAAGGTGTGAAACGTTCCGTTACTGAATTGAATAAAGGCACGCTCCCTGTCTGCTTGTTCCATTCCACCATTATAAACAGTAGTTTCAAACCCTTTTTCATCAAGGTAATCGTGAATTTCTGTAGTCGTTTCCCTCAAATTGCAGAACACCATTGTCGATTTACCTTTTTGTTCCAGTAATACGCTATGCAACTCGTTTAAACGCCTTGTCTTTGTGGTTGAAACACCATACATGCTGAGTGTTCCGGTTATTTCTGTCTGACCTTTAATGGTGGTGAAATCTGATGAAGTGATGAATTGAGGCAATCGGGCTAATTCAGTAGCTGAAACGAGCGCGATTTTTCTTAAGACTTGTAATTGTTCAGCAATCGTTTGAATCTGATCGTTAAAACCCATCTCAAGGCATTTATCGTATTCGTCAATAACCAAATATTCAATGGTAGCGACAGGTAGGTTTTCCTTAACTAGGTGATCATTTAGACGACCAGGTGTACCTATTATCAATTGTGGTTGTTGAGTAAGTCGGTCTACTTCAGTTTGAAACGAATGTCCACCATAACAAACAACAGTATGTAAACCGGTTTTTAATGACCGAATCACTTGTTCAATCTGCAACACTAATTCGCGAGTCGGAGCGATGATCAACGCACATTTTTCTTCGTCTAACTGAAGAACAGTGGGGATCAAGTATGCCAATGTTTTTCCTGAACCCGTTGCCGCTAAAATGAGCAAATTAGTTACCCCGTTTGAAGCCTCTAGTACCTCTTCTTGTAAATTGTTTAACGAGACAATACCTGCGTTTTCAGCAAGTTGAATTGCCTCTTTTTTTGAAAGATTTACCATGCTTCTCCTGAACAGTGAACAGTTCCTTTAAATAAAGCAACTAATTTATTGGATGAATTTGTGACCTCAACTTCGTAAATGCCAATGGTACGACCTTTGTGTTTTTCGCGAGCAAAGGCTGTAAGCCGTTCTCCTGATTTAACTGGTCTTATATGTGAAATACTCGTTTCTATGCTCATGCATTTTACTCCATGACTATTCGATGCAAAGGCCAATGCTGAATCTGCCAATGCGTAACTTATTCCACCGTGTAAAATATGAAATCCATTGAGCATGTCATCTTTTACCAAGCACGATAATTGACACGATCCAAGTGCAACTTGATCAACATTTATGCCCATCCAACTGCTGAAAGCATCTCGTTCCATCATCAAATCGACTATTTCTGTGGGCGTTTTCATGCCTGATTGACTGCGCGATTCATCAAAGCAATCATCGCAACAGTTACAATGAACAATTGAGTGGCTGTTTCGTCATCCAGTGAAGAACCATCTGTGTCTTCCGTAGAGATTTCCATTGCCATAAAACGCGTTAATTCAGGTTGATCGCAAAATTCATCCAATAAATCCTCATCATCGTTTTCAAAATAGGCATCCAGCATATCGAAATACGGTTCTTCAAATTCATCAATATCATTTTCGGATACCTGCGCAGCTTGCAGACCTTGTTCCTCAAAGCAAGCAGAAAGTAAGCAAAAGTAATAGATCAAAAGTCCTTCAAGGGGCTCATTGTTGTATTCAGCTGGTGCCGACATAACATAACCGAGCAGCGTAGGTTGAGCCAAGGCATATTTTTCAGACAGTTTTTCTAATCCGTCATCATCCAAATTATCGACGATTGAAATGGCTTTTTCGATTGCTGCAAATGAAACGTGCTTCATGAAATTGTTTTTTGTAAAGGTAGGTAATCGAAGAGCGCTGAGAACTATCCTTTCGTTAATTTTGACGAAAATCAAATCTATGGCTTTCTTTCAACCCGATTTTATCCAATTCTTTATCGATCTTGCCCCAAACAATCATAAGGCATGGTTTGATGAGCACCGACAGCGTTATGAGCAAATGGTAAAGCAACCTTTCGCTGATTTTGTGGGCCAAATGATTAACCGAATGGCATCGATAGATCCTCGATACAACGAACTGGAACCCAAAGACTGTATTTTTCGAATCAATCGTGATGTGCGTTTTTCAAAAGATAAATCACCTTACAAAATGATGTGCTCTGCTGTCATTGCTCCTGGTGGTAAGAAAAGTAAAGCAATTGATGGATTCTATATGGAATTAGGGCCCGAGCATGTGCGTGTATACGGAGGCGTGTACGAAGCAGATAAACCAGCGATTGAACAGATCAGGTTTGGAATAGCCGAGCGCTTAGAGGAATTTCAACAGCTCTATCAATCGGAAGAATTTAATTCAGTTTATGGTCAAATCTTAGGTGAAAAACATAAACGACTTCCAAAAGAACTTCACGCTTTTGCAGAGAAAGAACAGCTGCTTTACAATAAACAATGGTATTTTTATACCGAGTTTGAACCAGATGTCCTATTGCAAGATGACTTAGATGAGCTCATTTTGAAATGTTATCTCGCCGGACGTGATGTTCAACAGTTTATGTCAACTTGTATTCATTCAACGCTATAATCGATGAAACACATTGCTTATTTTCTTCTCTTTATCTTTTTGACAGGATCAAAAGACCTGACCGCACAAAAAAAAGAGCTAACCCTTAAAGATGCCGTTCTTGGACAGTTCCGAACATTTGGTCCTGATCGCTTATACGGATTTCAATGGCTTCCAGGTACAACGACTTACACTCATTTTAGTAAGAATTATCAAGTAATGTATCAGTCTTCAATCAAGGAGAAATCAGATAAGGAATTACTGACGATTCAAACATTGAACACAGCACTAGGGAGTGAGTTAAGCAGTTTTTTCGGGCTAGAGTGGACTTCAGCTACGGAGTTTGGTATTAATGACGGAACGAATTTCTACACTTACGACACGAAAACTGGAAAGGGTACTAAGCTTCATGGACTTGATGAATCTGCTGAGAATAGCTTTTTGCATAAGTCAACCGGCAATGTGGCATTTACAAAAGGAAATAACGTTTACCTCAATACAGGTAGTGGATTAAAGTTAATCGTCACGGATAACGAAGATAAAAATGTGGTTTCGGGTCAGTCCATTGCACGAAACGAATTCGGAATTTCCGGCGGATTGTTTTGGTCACCCAACGGACAGCATTTGGCATTTTACCAAAAAGACGAAGCTGCGGTTCATAATTATCCGTTGTTAGATATCAATCAGACGCCTGGTGAATTACAATCGATAAAATACCCAATGGCCGGACAAGCATCAGAGAATCCTCGTCTTGGAATTTACCATGTGGCTACGAAGCAGACTGTTTTCATTTCTCCGAGAGGTGCGAAAGATGATTATTTGACGAATGTCGCGTTCACACCAGATAATCAATTTGTGGTTATTGCTGAGGTCAACCGGGATCAAAACCACATGTGGTTAAATGTATACGAGATAAAATCTGGTGCGTTTGTGAGAACCTTGCTTGAGGAACAAAATGAAAAATGGGTGGAACCAGAACACCCGGTATTTTTTCCATCTTCTGCATCAAATAATTTCATTTGGATCTCGGAACGGGATGGATTTAATAACCTCTACTATTACAGCTGGGATGGAAAATTAATCAAGCAATTAACCGCTAATTCATTCGTAGTTAAAGATATCCTCTCAGCAAGTAAGGATGGTTCAATCATCTATTTTTCAGCAACGGGACCAAATCCAACAAACACAATGTATTATTCAGTAGACTTAAAAGGGAAGCAGCAATTGCTCACTTCGGTTGAGGGGACGCATGAAGTCCAGATTTCTGCAGATGGCAAGTTCCTGTACGATGCATTTTCTTCGATTTCAGTCCCACATAAATCGGCAATTCTAACAGTTACAGGCAAGTCGATTAAATCCCTAATGGATAGTAAAGAAAAACTTTCCGAATATAAAGTAGGAACAGCTGATATAGGTCACTTAACCGCAAAGGACGGCGCTAAACTTTATACACGCTTAATTAAACCCAGTGACTTCGATCCTGCAAAGAAATACCCGGTGCTGGTATATGTATACGGTGGACCTCATGCGCAAATGATTACAAACAGCTGGTTAGCTGGAGCGAATTTATGGATGTATTGGATGGCTGAGCAGGGCTATTTGGTCTATACTGTTGACAATCGAGGTTCTGCCGAACGTGGTTTCGCATTCGAATCACAAATTCACCGCCAACTGGGGACAGTAGAAATGGAAGATCAACTCACTGGGGTAGAATACTTAAAGTCATTGCCTTATGTTGATGCGAATCGGTTGGCCGTTCATGGATGGTCGTTTGGTGGATTCATGACCACCTCATTAATGTTGCGCAATGCCGGGATTTTCAATGTTGGAGTTGCCGGTGGACCTGTAACCGACTGGAAGTACTATGAAATTATGTACGGTGAGAGGTATATGGATCGACCTGAGCAAAATACGAAAGGGTACGAACAAGCGAGTTGTTTGACGCATGCAGGAAATTTAAAGGGTGATTTATTGTTGATTCATGGAACCGTAGATGATGTAGTAGTTCTGCAGCATAACTATGCATTAGTTAAGAAATTCGTAGATCTAGGTATACAAATGGATTTCTTTCCCTATCCCATGCATAAACACAACGTAACAGGAAAAGACAGGGTTCATTTGATTGAGAAAATCCTTACATACGTGATTGATCACAATAAGTAATTTTCATTTATTCCTCCTTTGGAATATGGTTACTTTTGCGACAGCGCATTGGATCAAAAAATAGCATAGAGTAAATAAAAGCAATGAAAACGGTACTTACCAAAGAGATTCTACTTAAAGCTTATCGGTTAATGACCACGGCCAAAACGATGGCTGAGTCTTTTGAGGCGAATAAAGAAGTCACTTCGAAATACGTCCATGCTACATCGCGTGGACATGAAGCTATTCAGCTAGCAGTTGGAATGCAGTTGAAACCACAAGATTGGGTATCACCGTATTACCGTGACGATAGTATTCTTCTCGGAATAGGGATGGAGCCTTATGAATTGATGCTTCAAGTATTCGCGAAAAAAGAGGATCCCTTTTCAGGAGGCAGAACGTATTATTCGCATCCTTCACTTAATCGACCGGATTTTCCTAAAATACCGCATCAGTCATCCGCGACTGGCATGCAAGCAATTCCTACAACAGGAGTTGCAATGGGGATTCAGTACAAAGAAAAACTAGGTGTTGGTGAGCAATTCGATGAAAAACCGGTAGTTGTTTGTTCGTTGGGAGATGCTTCTTGTACCGAAGGGGAGGTGTCTGAAGCCCTTCAAATGGCCGCCTTGAAACAGTTCCCAATTGTTTTTCTCGTTCAGGATAATGGTTGGGACATCTCTGCAAATGCGGCTGAAACAAGAGCGCAAGACATTTCTGAATATGCTCGAGGGTTCAATGGCATTGAAGTACGTACAATTGATGGAAGTGATTTTGAATTGTCATACACTACTGTTCATGAAGTCTTTGATACCGTTCGAAAAGAGCGAAGGCCATTTATCATTCATGCGAAAGTTCCACTTTTAGGTCACCATACTTCTGGTGTTCGTAAAGAATGGTACAGGGATGACCTAGAAGAAGCAGCCAAGAATGACCCTCATCCGAAATTGAAAGAATCGCTGCGAGTAGCTAAATGCGATGAAGCAGATATTATAAATGCAGAAGCAGAAGCGCGCAAACTTGTACAAGGAGATTACGAGCGTGCGTTGAATGCCGAAGATCCGGATCCATCGTCCATAACGGATTTTATTTTTGCACCTTCACCAATTACAGAAGAAAGAGGAGTGCGCGAACCAGCAGGTAAAAAGAAAACCGTAATGGTTGATTCAGCCCTGTTTGCAGTGCGTGAGATCATGGAAAAGCATCCAGAGGCCTTGCTATATGGTCAGGATGTTGGTGGACGATTAGGCGGTGTTTTTCGCGAGGCTGCGACATTGGCTCAGACTTTTGGAGACGATCGCGTGTTCAATACACCGATACAGGAAGCATTCATTATTGGATCAACTGTTGGTATGTCAGCTGTCGGATTGAAGCCTATCGTTGAGGTGCAGTTTGCCGATTACATTTGGCCAGGATTGAATCAATTGTTTACAGAAGTTTCCAGATCGTATTACCTGTCGAACGGAAAATGGCCGGTAAGCTGTGTCATTCGCGTGCCTATAGGGGCATATGGTTCAGGTGGACCTTACCATTCATCGAGTGTAGAGTCTGTACTGACCAATATCCGCGGGATCAAAGTGGCGTATCCGTCAACCGGAGCCGATTTGAAAGGTTTGATGAAATCTGCTTTTTATGATCCAAATCCGGTCGTTATACTCGAACATAAAGGACTGTATTGGTCGAAAATTCCGGGTACAGAAGGTGCCATGTCAATCGAACCAGACGATGAATACGTTATTCCATTTGGTAAAGCACGGATAGTGATTGAAGCCAAAGAGGAGTTGGTAGATTCTGGTCAATCAGCGGCAATTATAACTTATGGAAGAGGCGTTTATTGGGCATTGGAAGCAGCAAAATCTTTAGAAGATCGCGTTACCATTGTTGATTTACGCACATTGAATCCGTTGGATATGGATACGATTGCGGAAGTAACGAGAAAACACGGGAAAGTACTTTTGGTAACAGAGGAATCCACTGAATCTTCCTTTACACTAGGCTTAGCCGGTCGAATTCAACGGGATCATTTTGCTTATTTAGATGCTCCTGTAGGAATTGTAGGTTCTATTGATACACCAGCTATACCATTGAACTCAACATTGGAAGCCGCATTACTCACCAATTCAGAAAGGGTAAAAGAGGCGTTAAACCAATTGTTGACTTTCTAGGCTATCAACAGTGTGAAGCGGATAACTAGGCACTTGTAACCTCTAAACAAGGGAACATTGGCGTTAATTTTATAAAAAAGTTAACATGCGCCTCAA